>DATIEU010000138.1:0-6433 GCA_035455565.1 Steroidobacteraceae bacterium
GGGAGAGCGCATCGCCGACTACGAGCGCCAGCACGCGTGAAGGCCCTGATCGCCATTCTTCCCGGTGACGGTGTCGGGCCCGAAGTCGTCGCCGAGGGCATGCGCTGCCTGCAGGCCGTCGCGCGCCGCTTCGATCATCAATTCGAGCTGCACGAGGCACCGGTGGGCGGCGCCGCCCTGGATGCGCGCGGCGATCCGTTGCCCGACACGACGCTCGAGTTGTGCCGGCGCGGCGACGCGATCCTGCTCGGCGCGATTGGCGGCCCGAAATGGTCTAACCCGGATGCGAAGCAGCGCCCGGAACAGGGCCTCTTGCGCTTGCGACGCGAGCTCGGTCTCTACGCCAACTTGCGTCCGGTCGCACCGCACGCCGAGTTGCTCGATGCGTCTCCCCTCAAGCCGGAGCTACTGCGCGGCGTCGACATCATGGTCGTGCGTGAGCTCACCGGAGGCATCTATTTTGGTGCCAAGACACGCACGGCCGATAAGGCGACCGATCTGTGCGAATACACCGTCGCCGAAGTCGAACGCATCGCGCGCGTCGCCGGACGCCTGGCGATCGGCAGGCGGCGCAAGATCACCTCCGTCGACAAGGCCAACGTGCTCGAAACGTCGCGGCTCTGGCGCAGCGTCGTCGAGCGGGTGATGCGCACCGAGTTTCCGCAGGTCGCGATCGAGCACATGCTTGTCGATGCGGCGGCCATGCACCTGCTCAGTCGCCCGCGCGATTTCGATGTGATGGTCACCGAAAATATGTTCGGCGACATCCTCACGGACGAGGCCTCGATGCTTGCGGGCTCGATGGGGATGTTGCCCTCTGCTTCGCTGGGCGATGGCACGCGCGGACTCTACGAGCCGATTCATGGCTCGGCCCCGGACATCGCCGGTCGCGGGATTGCTAATCCCTACGCGACGATCCTGAGCGTGGCATTGCTGCTCAGACACTCGCTGGCGCTCGAGGAAGAGGCGCGGGCACTCGAGCATGCGGTGTCGACCGCGGTACTCGCGGGCGCGCGCACCGCAGACATCGCCCGTGCGGGCGCCACACCCATCGGCACGCGTGCCGCGGGCGATGCCGTGCTGGCGGCGCTCTCTTAGCCGCCCGTCATTCGATTCCGACGTCGCCGCCGTCGTCGCGAGTGATCACGCACTCCTTCGATCCCACCAGGAATCGGCGCAGCTGTTGGTCTCTTCCGCTTCGTCGGCGACGGCGTGGGCCATCAAATTGTGCGTCGGTCAGCAGGCCGCGGCGCCGATCGAGCGCGAGTCCGCCGCAGGTGCCACTGCCTGCGCGCGCGCGAGACCAGCCTTGATGTCTGCGACGAGATCCGCCGCCGCTTCGATGCCTACCGAGAGCCGCAGGAGCGCATCCGAGATGCCAGCGACTCGCCGCGCGGCAGGATCCATCGCCGCGTGCGTCATGCTGGCGGGGTGGGCGACCAGGCTCTCGACGCCCCCGAGCGATTCGGCGAGCGAGAAGCACTCGAGTCCGTTGACGAAAGCCTCCACGGCGGCAACTCCGCCGCTCAGCTCGAAGCTCACCATGCCGCCGAATCCGGACTGCTGTGAGGCAGCCACGCTGTGGCCAGGATGCGTGGCAATGCCCGGGTAGTACACGCGTGCAACCGCGGAATTCGCGAGCAGCGTGCTCACGATCTCGCGCGCGTTGTGCTCATGAACCGCGAGGCGCGCCTGCAAGGTGCGCACGCCGCGCAGCGTCAGGAAGCTGTCGAAGGGTGAGCCGGTGATGCCGAGGGCGTTGGCCCACCAGATCAGCTGCTCGTGCAACTCTTTGGTGCGCGCCACGACCGCGCCGCCAACGACATCGCTGTGCCCATTGAGGTACTTGGTGGTCGAGTGAATGACGAGGTCGGCGCCCAGTTCGATCGGTCGCTGCCACCCGGGCGAGAGAAAGGTGTTATCGACCACCAGCAAGGCACCAGCGCTCTGTGCGAGCCGCGCCGCCGCGCGGATGTCGACGATTCGCAGGAGTGGATTGCTGGGCGTTTCCACCCAGACGATTCGCGGCCCTCGGGCGCAGGCGGCGCGCAACGCGCCGGCATCGGTCTGATCGATGAACTCCACGCGGAAATGCTGCTTGCGGGCGAGCGCACTGAAGAGACGATACGTTCCGCCGTAACAGTCATGCGGCGCGATCAGCAGGTCGCCGGCCTCGAGCAGGTGGCATAACAAGGTAATCGCGCCCATCCCGGAGCTCATGATGACCGCTCCCGCGCCGCGCTCGAGACCACTCAGCGCCTCCGCCAGCGCATCGCGTGTCGGATTGCCCGAGCGCGTGTAGTCGTACGGCCCCTTCTCGCCAAAGCGGCGGAACGCAAACGTCGAGCTGAGGTGAATCGCCGGCACGACGTCGCCCGTGGCGGCATCCGATTCGAGCGCGGTACGCACGGCGATCGTCGCCGGCTGTTTCTGGTCTGTCATGACAAAGACTCCAGCGTGGACCGAAAGATCGGCGCGAGTTGCGCCGCTTCCTTGAGAAAGGCGTCATGTCCGTAGAGGGACGAAATCTCGATCAATCTCCCGTGGGGACCCAGGCGCGCGCACAGTTCGCGCACGTCGCCGAGGGGGACGATCTGATCCTCGCGCACCGCTACGATCGTCGTAGGTACATGAATCGTTTCCGCGGCCACTTGATGCAGATCGATCGATTCCGAAAGACAAAGGAAGGCGTCGGGTCGATAGCGCGATGCGTACTCGGCGCCGCGTGCGAACAGGTACTCCTCGACCGGGAAGACATAAGTTCCATGATCGTTGCGGGGCGGTGCGCGGAAACGCGCGGCGAATTCCCCGGGGCTGCGATAGGTCGCCATCGCCAGCGCGCGCGCGAGCACCACGCCTTGGGCGCCCTCGCCGCGTTCGATCGCCGCACGCAGGACATGGCGTTGGACGCTGCGCCATGCCGTGGCCATGGGATGAGTGCGATCGGCAGCGCCGATGACGAGGAGTCGCGCCACGCGAGCGGCAAATTGCCCGGCAAACGCGAGCGCGACCATTCCGCCATAGGAGGCTCCGACGATCGCGTGCAGTTTCGAGATTCCGAGATGATCGAGGAGTCTCGCCAGGATCGCTGCCTGGTCGTGGCTGCTCACGCTCGGAAAGCGTGTGCCGTTCGGCCCGGTGGTGGCCCCGCTTCCGCCCAGGTAATCGAAGCCGAGGACGCGAAACGCGTGCGAGTCGAGCGCGCATCCCGGCCCGACGAGCGCATCCCACCAACCCGGGTGGCCGCCCGTAGAGAACACGGTGCGGTGTGCCGAAATGCCGCCCAGTGCCACGACCACTGGCGCGCCACGCGCGCCCGCGAGAGCCCAGGCCACATGCACGCCTTCCAGGGTCCCGCCGTGGTGCAACGCTAACTGGCCCGGCAGCTCCAGGATTCCCTGGCGTAGCTCCAACGCGGCCGCCTCGGCAACCGCCGGGCGGTCCGAGGACGCTGTCGATTCGAGAGCCTGGGTCACCACGTTCCTCCGTAGCGCCTGCAAGCACACAGGCGCGGGTTCCGCTCATCGGAACCCCCACGGACGACCGCTACGGGGTGAAGATACAGCGCCCAACTGCCCTGGCTTGCGGCGCCAGGGAGCCTCGCTGCACCTCATCTGTCGGAACCCTAACTGGGCGGTTCCGCAGGAGTTGGCACCTTTTCGAAGGGGTTAGCTTCGGCGGTTGCCCCGGCTTCCAAGGGCCTTGTCCCTCAGCCGGTCTCGATGAGTTGTCGGGCAGTTTAGGGGTGGGCAGCGCACTGCGTCAAGGAGCGGCCTTGCCGGGCGCCTCCCAAATACGCTAATGTACTAGCGTATTAATACATTATTACAACCATGAAACTGCATCGCGCCCTCACCCCCCGCCAGGAACAGCTCGCCGAGCGCTCCCTGTATGGCGCCGTGCTCACGCTCCGCAGCGTCGAGGAATGCCGGGAGTTCTTCCGCGATCTGTGCACGCCTGCCGAGCTGCAGGCGATGGCGGACCGCTGGGCGGTGGTCGAAATGCTGCAGAAGGATCTCCCCTACCGGGAAATCCACCGCCTCACGGGCGTGAGCGTCACGACCATCGGCCGCGTGGCCCGCTACCTCAACTCCGGCAATGGCGGGTACCACCTTGCCGCCCAGCGACTGAAGGCCCGTCCCCATGGATAAGCAACAGCGTTTGCGGGTGGCCGTCCAGAAAGGCGGCCGCCTCACCGACAACTCTCTCGATCTGCTGATGCGCTGTGGGCTCAAGTACAGCCGTGGCCGCGATCAGCTCATGTGCTACGGGGAGAACATGCCGCTCGACGTGCTGTTCGTGCGCGACGACGACATTCCCGACCTGGTGCAGGAGGATGTCTGCGACCTCGGCATCGTGGGCCTCAACGTCATCGAGGAAAAGAAACTCGCAATCGAGAACCGCGGCCGCGAGTGCACCTTCCGGCAGATCCAGTTGCTCGATTTCGGCCGCTGCCGGCTCGCGATCGCGGTGCCCGAGGAGTCGGCCTATGCACGCCTCGACGATCTGCGCGGCCGCCGGATCGCAACAACTTATCCGCACACTCTCGGGCGCTTTCTGCGCACGAAGAAGATCGACGCCGAGATTGTCACACTTTCGGGCGCCGTCGAGATCGCCCCGCGACTGGGTCGCGCCGACTACATCTGCGATCTGGTCTCCACGGGATCAACGCTCGCGGCCAATCACCTGCGCGAAGTCGAAACGGTGCTCGAGAGCCAGGCCGCCATGATCCGCACCCCCGTGCCCCTGTCACCCGAGAAGGAGGACTGGGTGCGGCGACTCCTGCTGCGCATCGACGGCGTGCAGCAGGTGAAGGAGAGCAAATACATCATGTTGCACGCGCCGCGCTCAGCCCTGCCGGAAATACGGCGCCTGTTGCCTGGCAGTGAATCGCCAACCGTCATTCCGCTCGATGGCACCGATGACAAGGTCGCAGTGCACGCGGTGTGCCGCGAAACGGTGTTCTGGGAAACGCTCGAGAGCCTCAAGACCGCGGGTGCGAGCGCAGTGCTCGTGCTGCCGGTCGAGAAGATGCTGGCCTGACCATGATGCCCATTGTCGACTGGCAGGCGCTATCGCCCGCCCAGCGTGCGACGACGCTGCGGCGACCGACCCAGAACGCGCGCGCGGAAGTCATCACGGCGACGCGCGAGATCATCGCCGAGGTGCGCGCGGGTGGTGACACCGCGCTCTTCGAGCTGACACGCCATTTCGATGGCGCGGACCTCGATAGCTTGTCGGTCGGAGAGGCCGAGTTCGCAGCAGCCGCCCGCGCACTCGCGAGCGATGTACGACAGGCGCTCGAGCGCGCAATCGAGAACGTCAGGCGTTTTCACGAAGCCCAGGTGCTCGCGCCGCTCAGCGTCGAGACCTCGCCCGGTGTGCGCTGTGAGCGGCGTGTCGTACCTATTCGCGCAGTGGGTCTCTACGTACCCGCCGGCAGCGCTCCCCTCCCCTCCACCGCCATCATGCTGGCCGTTCCCGCGCAGATCGCCGGTTGTCCCGAGCGGGTGCTGTGCACGCCGCCGCAGTCCGACGGCGCCGTCAACGCGGCCGTGCTCTATGTTGCGCAACGCTGCGGCATCGAGCGCGTCTTCAAGATTGGTGGCGCCCAGGCCGTGGCGGCCATGGCGTTTGGCACGCAGTCCGTGCCGAAAGTCGACAAGATTTTCGGGCCGGGCAACGCGTGGGTCACGACGGCCAAGCAGCTGGTCGCCCAGGAAGTCGAAGGAGCCACCGTGGACATGCCGGCCGGGCCGAGCGAAGTGCTCGTGGTAGCCGATGAGTCGGCGCGCGCCGAGTTCGTGGCCGCTGACCTGCTGGCACAGGCCGAGCACAGCCCCGACGCGCAGGTGATGCTGGTGACGCCGTCACGCCGGCTCGCGCAGCAGGTGCGCGAACAGATCGAGCGCCAGCTCGCAGGCTTGAGCCGCCGGGAAATCGTTCGCCAGTCGCTGGCCGGATCTCGCATCGTGATGGTCACCGACCTTGCGAGCGCGCTCGAGGTGAGCAACTCCTACGGTCCGGAGCACCTCATCCTCGAGGTGGAGCGACCCCGGCAGTGGCTCGAGCGCGTGACCAATGCCGGCTCGGTCTTTCTGGGCGAGTGGACACCCGAACCAATGGGCGACTATTGCAGTGGAACCAATCACGTGCTGCCCACGGAAGGCTATGCGCGTGCACTGAGTGGCCTGTCGCTCATCGACTTCACCAAGCGCATCACGGTCCAGGAACTCACCGTCGATGGCTTGCGGGGTCTCGGGCCGGTTGCACGCACACTCGCGCAGCTCGAGGGCCTGGATGCACATGCCAACGCCGTCGACGTTCGGCTCGCAACGCTCGGCACGCGGAGCGCGCAATGAGTGGTGTCCTCGACCTCGCGCGACAGGACCTGATCGGGCTGCAACCGTATCGCCACGCAGCCTGGGAACCG
>DATIEU010000139.1:0-7214 GCA_035455565.1 Steroidobacteraceae bacterium
GATAGCCCTGCAACCCTGTCGCCGGGTGGACCCCGACACTGATGATGCGCTCGGGCGACTTGGCCGCGACTTCCTCGATGTCCATGCCGCCCGCAGCCGAAGCGATGAAGGTCACGAGGCCGGTCTCGCGGTTGAGGACGAGACTCAGGTAGAGCTCCTGCGCGATGGCCGAGGCGATCTCGACATAGACCTTGTTGACCGGCAGACCCTCGGCTCCCGTTTGCGGCGTGACGAGACGCGTGCCGAGCATCGCGGCCGCGGCGCTACGCACCTCGTCGAGATGCTTGGCGAGCTTCACGCCGCCCGCCTTGCCGCGCCCGCCCGCATGCACTTGTGCCTTCACCACCCAGAACGAACCGCCGAGCTCGCGCGCGGCGGCCACTGCTTCGTCGGGCGAAGACGCGACACGACCCTTGGGAACCGGAATGCCGTACTGGGCGAAGATCTGCTTGGATTGGTATTCGTGCAGATTCATGGCCGACCGATGATGGCAAAAACGGGCCGCTATTCTGCGTGAAGCGCACAGCTCTCGGGAAGATGGCGCCACCGTTTATTTGTCTTGAAGTGTTGCCGCCATGCTAGAGTTCGCGGCAGGGAGACTGACCGTCCAGCCAGCAAACGATGGCGATCATCAAACCACCCGCGCCGCTTGAGCTGGCGTGGCGCGTCCTGGGACTGCTGAACCTCTATCGACTCCTCGTGCCCCTGGTGCTGGCCTTCCTGCACTGGATTACTCCCGAAACCACCACAGTCGGCTGGGCGCATCCACGGCTCTTCGTCAACACCGATGCGCTCTACTTCGCGTTCGCCATCATCACCATCCTGGCTCTGAAGCAGCGCTGGCCATCGCTCCGGCACCAGGCCTGGCTCCACATCATCATCGACGTCACGGCGATCACCTTGCTGCTCTATTCGAGCGGTGGCGTGAGCAGCGGTCTCGGCATGTTGCTGGTCATGCCGGTGGGCGCGATCAGCCTGCTGGTGCGCCGCGCGTTCGTGGTGGCGGCCTGCGCCACGCTGGCGTTGCTCGCGCAGCAAGTCGTCGCACACCTCTATGGCTATGCCTCGGCCGCCGACTACACGGCAGCGGGCGTGCTGGGCGTGATTCTCTTCATTGTCGCCCTCGGTGTGCTGCCGCTCGCCGATCGCATCCGCGAGACCGAGGCACTGGTGCGCCAGCGCGACGTCGACCTCGCGAACCTGGCGGAGCTGTCGCAGTACATCGTGCAGCACCTGCGCGAGAGCATCCTGGTCGTGGACGCCAACGATCGCATCCGGCTCATCAACGAGTCGGCGGCGGAGATTCTCGGTGATCGTCGCGCCATCCCCGGCGCGCTGCTGGGCGAAGCGGCACCCAAGCTACTCTATTTTCTGTCCACCTGGCGGCAGGATCCGGACCTGCCACCGGCGACGCCGGCATCGTTCGTCGCCGCGGATGGCGGGCGCGTGATCCAGCCGCATTTCGCGCCGCTGGGTGGTGCCAACCCGGGACCGGTGCTGGTCTTTCTCGAAGACACCAGCCTGCAGGATGAAGGTGTGCGGCAGACGAAGCTGGCCGCGCTCGGACGCCTGAGCGCCAGCATCGCGCACGAAATTCGCAATCCCGTGGGGGCGATGAGCCACGCGGCTCAGCTGCTCGCGGAGTCACCGAAGCTCGGCGATGACGAACGCCGCCTCACCGAGATCATCCAGGCCAACGCCGAGCGGGTCAGCACCATCATCGGCAACGTCATGCAACTCTCGCGTCGCGACGTAACGCGACCCGAGCGTTTGACGATCTCCGACTGGCTGCAGGAATTCCGCGCCGAGTTCTGCCAGACAACCGAGACGCCCGTCGCCGCCATCGACATCGCACCAGACGGCGCGGACATCGAGATCCGGGTCGATCCGTCGCACCTGCACCAGGTGCTGTGGAACCTGTGCGAGAACGCGATGAAGTACGCGGCGCGGCCGGATGGCCCGGCCGTCGTGGATCTGCGTTGCGGGCGCATGGCCGGCACGGGCCGACCCTTTCTCGAGGTCGCCGACCGCGGCCCGGGCATCGATCGGCAGGCAGTCGACCGGATCTTCGAGCCCTTCTTCACCAGCAGCAAAGGCGGCACCGGCCTCGGACTCTTCATTGCACGCGAGCTCTGCCAGTGCAACGGCGCCCTGCTCGTGTACGAGCCACGTGGCGGCGGCGGCAGCATCTTTCGCGTGATCTTTTCCGACCCACAACGTTGGCAAGCGCAGGCGGCGCGCAGGTAGCAACAGTGGGCAAGCCGCTCGTTCTCATCGTGGATGATGAGCCCGACATCCGCGAATTGCTCGCGATCACCCTGAGTCGCATGGAACTCGACTCGCGCACGGCGACCGACATCGCCAGCGCACAGAAACTGTTGCGCGGCGAACGCTTCGAGTTGTGCCTCACCGACATGAACCTGCCGGACGGCAATGGCCTGGGCCTGGTCGAATGGATACAGGCCAACGCACCGGCGGTCCCCGTCGCCGTGATCACCGCCCACGGCAACGTCGAATCGGCGGTGAAGGCGCTCAAGCTGGGCGCCTTCGATTTCGTGTCGAAGCCGCTCGATCTGTCTGGCCTGCGCAAGCTCGTCAGTGTGGCCATCAAGGCCTCCACCACCGACGGCGACACCACCGCCTACGGGCCACGCCTGCTCGGCCAGTCGCTCGCCATGCAACAGCTGCGCGAAATGATCAGCAAAGTAGCGCGCAGCCAGGCGCCGGTGCACATCTCCGGCGAGTCGGGCACGGGGAAGGAGCTCGTCGCGCAGCTGATTCACGACTCCGGGCCGCGGCGCGAAGGTCCGTTCGTGCCCGTCAACTGTGGAGCGATCCCTACCGAGCTCATGGAGAGCGAGCTCTTCGGTCACAAGCGCGGCAGCTTCACCGGTGCCGTGGCCGACAAGAAGGGATTGGTGCAGGCCGCCGAAGGCGGAACCCTGCTGCTCGATGAAGTGGCGGATCTGCCACTGCACATGCAGGTGAAGCTCCTGCGTGTAATCCAGGAGAAGGCCGTGCGTGCGATTGGCGACGCGCGTGAAACACCGGTCGACGTGCGGATCCTGAGCGCGACGCACAAGAACCTTTCGGCCCTCGTCGCCGAAGGCGCTTTCCGCGAGGACTTGTATTACCGCATCAACGTCATCGAGCTGCGTGTGCCGGCGTTGCGCGAGCGACCGGAGGATATCCAGGAACTCGCCGAGTCGATGGTTCGCCGGCTGTCGCGGCGCCTTAAAGTGGAACCGCCCGCCCTCACCGAAGATGCATTGGCGGCAATGAGTCGCTACCCGTTTCCAGGTAACGTGCGCGAACTCGAGAACATCCTCGAGCGTGCGCTCGCACTCGCCGGTGGCAAAGCGATCAGTGCCGGCGATCTGCAGCTTCGTGAAGCGCCGGTGAGTGCCGCGCCGGCGACCGCGGGAGGCGGGCCACTCGGCGAACAGCTCGAAGACATCGAGCGCGATGCGATCCTGAAGGCTCTCGAACAGACTCGCTACAACAAGACCGCGGCCGCCAAGCTCCTCGGCATGAGCTTTCGAGCGCTGCGCTACCGCATCAAGAAGCTCGGCATTGAATAGGGCTTCTGTGTGCCTCGTCACGCTGCCCCGGCCTGGACAGGCGTCAAGCGTGAGCGGAATCTCAAAAGCATTTACCCGAATTAAGGTAAAAAGCTCCGCCGACATGCGCTTGTTCGAACGCCAGGCGACTCAAAGCACCGCAAAGGGTGTGAACGATCAACGGGCAGTGGCGCTTCTCAATTCAGGAGTAGGGTCGATATGAATGGCAGCTTGGACCGCGGACGGAAACTGTTCTTCGCGATCTTCACGATCTCGGGCTTTTCCGGGCTGATCTACGAGTCGATCTGGTCGCACTACCTGAAGCTTTTTCTTGGGCACGCGGCCTACGCCCAGACCCTCGTGCTCGCGATCTTCATGGGTGGCATGGCGGTCGGTTCGTGGCTCATGGCCAAGTACTCGACCCGCGTGCGCAACCTCCTGATCGGCTACGCCATCGTTGAAGGCGTGATCGGCCTCTTCGGCCTGCTGTTTCACAGCACGTCGGTCGGAGTGACGTCATGGGCGTTCGACTCGCTTCTTCCGAACATGGATTCCGCCGCGCTGGCGCAGTCGGCCAAGTGGACGCTGGGCGCACTCCTCATTCTTCCGCAGTCGATCCTGCTCGGCATGACGTTCCCGCTGATGAGCGGCGCGATCGTGCGCCGCTATCCCCATCGCTCGGGCGAGACCCTCGCGATGCTCTATTTCACCAACAGTCTAGGGGCGGCGGTGGGCGTCCTGGCCAGCGGATTCGTGCTGATCGGCGCGGTGGGACTGCCGGGGACGATCATGACCGCGGGTCTGCTGAACGTGGCGCTCGCGCTGACCGTCTGGGGCATCGTGAAGTATCAACCGGAATCCGTGCAGCCGCCGCTGGCTGTCCCGGTGACGATGCAGGAGAACAAGCCGAGCGAGTTGCTCCGCTGGATGCTGTTCGGAGCGCTCATCACCGGTGCAGCGGCTTTCCTTTACGAGATCGCTTGGATTCGCATGCTGAGCCTGGTCCTCGGCAGCACCACGCATTCATTCGAGCTGATGCTGAGCGCCTTCATCCTCGGGATCGCGCTGGGCGGCCTCTGGGTGCATCGACGTATCGACGGGCTGAAGGATCCGGTGCGCTTCCTCGGCAAGGTCCTGATGATCATGGCGCTGGTCGCGCTCCTCTCGCTGCCCATCTACAACTGGACGTTCGACCTCATGGCCGGGGTCATTCGGATGTTCATGCCGACCGAGCAAGGCTACGTCGGCTTCCATCTCGCGAGCCATGCGATCGCCATGCTGGTCATGATTCCCACGACCTTTTTCTGTGGGATGACGCTGCCAATCATGACGCACGTGCTCATCCGCAGCGGCACCGGCGAACGAGCGATTGGTGCGATCTATGCCTGGAATACGGCGGGTGCCATCGCAGGCGTGGTGCTCGCGGTACACTTGTTGATGCCCGCCATCGGCGTGAAGGGCGTCGTCATCTGCGGCGCGGCTCTTCATATGCTGCTCGGCGTCGCCTACCTCAGCAAGAGCTCGAGCCAGTCAGCGACTTTCAGGCTCGCGACGTGGCCGGCTGTACTGGGTGTCGCGGCGGTGGTTGCAGCCGCTGGCCTGTTCCAACTCGATCCCTATCGGCTGAGCTCCGGCGTATTTCGACACGGTCAGGTGGCCAGGGACTCCAACAGCAAGATGCTGTACCTCAAGCACGGCAAGACCTCCACCATCAGCCTGGTGGATATCAACGGCCTCATCAGCATCGCTACGAACGGCAAGCCGGATGCCGCCATCAACATGGTGGGCGAGGTTTCCTCGCCCGACGAAATTACCATGGTGATGGCCGCGGCACTCCCGGTGGCGCTACATCCGAACCCGGCACGCGTTGCCAACATCGGCATCGGCTCAGGCCTCACCTCGCAGGTCCTGCTGGCGAGCGACGTGGTGCGCGAACTGGACACCGTGGAGATCGAACCGTACATGGCCCAGGCGGCGGAGCTCGCTTTCATGCCGCGGGTGGAGAGAACGTTTCGCGATCCCCGCAGCCACATTTACTTCGAGGATGCGAAGACTTTCTTCGCCATGCACCGCAAGCAGTACGACGTCATAGTTTCTGAGCCGTCCAATCCCTGGGTGAGCGGTGTCGCGACGCTCTTTTCCGATGAGTTCTATGGACAGATCACGCGCTACCTCGAGCCGGATGGGATGCTCGTTCAGTGGATGCAGATCTACGAGACGGACATCGACATCGTCATGTCCGTCATCAAGGCCCTTGCGCCGCACTTTTCGGACTTTGCGATCTATAGCGCCGACGACACCAACATTCTCATCGTGGCCCTGAAGAGCGGCACGCTTCCCAAGCCGCATGCACGCTTGTTCGCGGACGAGGCCATGCGTCGGGAGCTGGCGCGCGTAGGAATAGATTCAACGCAAAACATTGAAAGCCGCTACCTGGGCAACAAGACGCTGCTGCTGCCGCTGGTGCAGTCCTCGGGCGTGCCTGCAAACTCGGACTATTTTCCCTTTGTCGACCTGAACGCCCCGCGGGCGCGCATCCTGAAGCAGAATGCAATTCAACTGACGCTCGTGGGCACGCTGCCGTTGCCGTTTTTCGAGCTGCTGACGGGCACCAATCATCCGCGCGAACGGACCTTCTTCAGTCCCAACGCGAGCTCGTCCCGGGAGGTGATGGTCGGCCAGGCAACCGCGTTGCGAGACGCCTGGGAGACCTTCAAGTACGACCATCTGTCCGCCGGCGCGGCCAGGACTTTCCTCACCCTTTTCAGCCCTAAAGAGGAGTGCGTCAAGCCGGGTGTGCGACGCGCCTGGCTGGATTCGGCCTTTTATATCGCGTCGAACACCAACGTCGCCCTGGGAAGCAACGAACTACGCGTGATCTGGGATCGACTCGCTGCGACACCGTGTGCGCAGCAGTTGACTGGACCGGACCGGGACATGTTTGCCCTCCTCCGTGCCGTTGCCCTGCGCGACGTCGAGCGCGTGGCGGCGACTGGCGCGGCACTTTATGCGGCAAACTACGATTTCCCTGACAGCAGCTCCTTTCGTACCCTGGCGCTCATCGCCACGGCTGCGAGTCAGATCGCGGTCAACAAGCCTCGCGAGGCAGCGGCGCTCATCGACCAGAACGTTGAGCGCACACCGCAGACTGCTTCGCAGGCACTCGCCTTGCGCTGGCTGGCGGCACTCGCGATAGCGGATCGTGATGGCGCTAAGGCACCTGAGGCGTTGGCCAAGTCCAACTGAGCCGCAGGTGCGCAGGTTTTCGGCGGGCGGACGTCGCCAGCGCACGACGGAGGCTGACATTTCTTGTCACTAAGTGACGCGCCACGTCCGCGCGTCACTTCCTGTCGACACGATTACGTCAAACCCGTGTCGCAAGTATGGGATAAAACCCCTCTGGATCAGTTAGTTACGCGGCCAAGAAGGTCGTGGCACATGGATTGCACCTACCCCGGCCACTGGCGGTTTCGCGCCGTTGGTCGTGCATCTACGTAATTCAGGAGCAACAAAATGCTGAAGCAAGTGCAGAAGGGTTTCACCCTGATCGAATTGATGATCGTGGTCGCGATCATCGGCATCCTGGCGGCCATCGCCATCCCCGCTTACCAGGACTACACCATCCGCTCACAGGTGACGGAAGGCATGAACCTG
>DATIEU010000140.1:0-4287 GCA_035455565.1 Steroidobacteraceae bacterium
ATGAACGAGTTGCCATCGACATCGGTCATGCGGCTGCCGCGCGCTTCGCGAATGAAGCGCGGCACGCCGCCGACACCGCGGAATGCGCGCACTGGGGAATGCACGCCGCCGGGCGTCACGCGCCGCGCGCGCTCGAAGAGCGCTTCCGAGGTCGCCGTGCTCATTGACCTGCAAGCCAGCGCGCCGCCGAGCGTGCTCCGTAAGTGATGATCATCGAGGCGCCGGCGCGCACGAAAGCGGTCCAGCACTCGACGTGCGCCTCCGGCCCCGCCATCAGCTGTTGGGCAGCGAGCGCCTCGACTGCCGCAAATTCGCCACTCACTTCGTAAACGGCCCAGGGACGCGGAATCTCGCTGCTGAGCGACTTGAGGATGTCGAGGTAGGGAAGGCCGGGCTTGACCATCAGGATGTCGGCGCCCTCTTCGGCATCCCGCAATGAACTCAGGCGCGCATCGCCGGCGCGCGACGGGTCGATCTGGTAGGTGGCACGGTCTTTCATGCCGGCGCGCGGCGCCGAGTCGGCGGCCTCGCGGAACGGTCCATAGAAACGCGAGTGGAATTTCGCCGAGTAACTCAGGATGAGCGTGCGCTCGCAGCCGCCGTTGTCGAGCTGCTCGCGCATGGCCGCCACGCGGCCATCCATCATGTCGCTCGGCGCGACGCAGTTGGCGCCTGCCTGCGCATAGCGCAGCGACGCGCGCGCGAGCTCGGACACGGTTGCATTGTTGGCGACGTGATCCTGCTCGCGCGTCAGGACGCCGCAATGGCCGTGCGAGGTGAACGAGCACAGGCACACGTCGATGGCGATCCACAGGTCGTTGCCGAAGCGCTTGCGCAAGGCTTCGATCTGCCGGCCGCTGAATTCGAAGCTGAAGTCCTTGTCGCGCTTCTCGCCCGGCACGCCGAAGAGCAGCACTTTGTTGGCGCCGTGCTCGAGATCGTCCTCGATCTGCTTGAGGAGGCTCTCGGGCGTTTCGCAGTGCACGCCGGGCAGGCCCGGCACGGGCTCGCGAGCGCGCAACCCCTCGACGACGAAGTGCGGTTGAATGAGCTGCGAGGGCGACACGCGCGCTTCGCGCGTGAGCTCGCGGATGAAGCGGTCCTGACGGAGCCTGCGCAGCGTCAGCCCGTAGTGCGTGGGTCGATCTTGAGCCATCGTCTCCACTCGTGAACAGCCGGGAAAACTGTCAGGCGTTGCACGCCGGCCGCGCGGATCACGTCCGCGGTCTTGCCAGGCCCACACGCATGATGAACCGTGGGCGACAACTGTGACCAGAGCTCGCGGAACTGGCTGCCGCTCGCCCAATAGGCATGCGTCACGGCGCCTGGATCCCTGATGGCCTGGTTCGCCACATCCGGCAGGTGATAGGTCCCGATGACCTCACCGGCTGGCCAATAGTCGGCGGATCCCGCATGCGACAGCACCTGCCACCCAGAGAGCGGCGGGAGCTCCAGTACCGGTTCCGCGAGCGTCGGGGCAATCCAGTCATAGCCCAGGCCTTCGGCACAACCCTCGACCCAGACGCCACGTTGTGCCAGCCGGAACCAGCTGGCCGTGCCGGAAGTCCAGACGCGCCGGCGGTCGAGCTCAGACTCGATGCCGCTGGGCAGGGCCCGGCTGTGGGCAATGAACACAGGCGCTGAGCTGCGGCGAAAGGCCGCGAGAAGTTCTGCGGATTCATTGAGGGCAGGTGTGTCGCTCGACTCGCGAGCCAGGAAACCATCCCAGGCCGTGACCCGGCCCGCGGGAGCAGGAGGCATCGCCAGCCACTCGACACGATCCAGGACCTCACCGTTCGCTGCACGGCCCTTCACGTAAAGGAGTGCCCCACAGTTCGGATGCTCGACACAGGTGGCGCCGAACTGTTGGTGACAGCCGCCCCCGAACTGAGCCAGCACACGGCGTTCTTCGCCCACGTAGTGAGCCGTGAGGACATCATTCAGCGTGCCGAGGAGGCTTCGCACCGCGTCGTCATTGCTGCGGCACTCAACGGCCAGCGCGCCCTGGCCCGGGGCCGATGGACAATCGGTGATGGGCAGCACCATCCAGCGAACGTCCCGCAACAGGCGGGTGAGCTTCGCGCGTCCCCCGTCCGTGCGCTGATCACGCCACAGCCGCGCGAGGCCCGCGAACGCGAGCACCACGCCATCGAGCTTGCGCGGGTGATCGTCGGGTTCGTGGAGGCGACCGAGGCGAGTGTCGACATTGCCGCGGATTTCAATGCATTCGATGCGACCCACCGGGTTGCCCGGCAGGGCGCACTCGAGGAAGCGCGGCACATTCTCCACGCGGCGAGGTGCGGAGGTACCGATTCGCAAACGTTCACCGCGCGCCAGGCGAGTGCTGGCATCGCGATGAAACACGATGACGTCCCGCGGATTCTCGCGCCTTGGAATCGCGCCGAGCGTGATCCCGGCGGGACGCTCGAGGCTCAGGTCCTTGAGTGAATGAACGGTGATGTCGACGAGGCCGGTCAGGAGCGCCTGATCGATCTCAGCGGAAAAAAATTCCTTGCCTTCGAGCTCGCGCAGCGGAACGTCTGTGATGCGATCGCCGCGCGTTTCGATCGGGACCAGCTCGATCAATCGTCCGGGCGCGCTGACCTGGATTTGCTCAGCAATCCATAGGCTCTGTGCCCAGGCCAGAGTCGAGCGCCGGGTCCCCAGACGAAGGGGCTTTGCCATGGTCAGGCAATGTTGGCGAAGAGCGAAAGATCTTCCCAACCGTGAGCCAGGCTGATCGGGCCGCCCAGCGCGCGCAAGCGGGAACGCTCGCGGCATTCACGGCCGGCGCGCTGGAACTGCAATTGTCGATGGTCCTGGTTGGCGCCCTGCAGGGCAAAGAGATCCGCCAGGGTGGCCAGAGTGGAAATGGATTGCCACTGCATTCCCGCTGCCGACAGGATGCCCAGGTGCAGCACGCGACCGTGCGGCTCGGGACGCCCGGTCCAGGCGCGAACGCGCGCGGCATCGAACTCGGACGCGGCAGGAATGCACAGGATAACGTTGTGCGCGCTCCGCCACAGCGCGAGCTCTGCATCCGGGTAGGGCTCAACGACCTGGACCGTCGACCGTGACGTCAGGCTCAAGCCCACGTCATCGAGGAGGCGCTGTGCGTGCGCCACGGTGCGGTTCGAAATGTACAGAGGCCGGCCTGGCAGATAGGGCAGCACGGCGCGAGCCATCTGTCCCGCACCGATGAGCAGCGTGGGTGCATCGGCATCGCTGCCGAGCAAGGTACGCACCAGGCTGCCGTAGGTCGCCGCGCCGAGACCGGAGAGGTGCAGTGAACGAATGTGCTTCACATCTTCGAAGAGTCGCTGCATCAGCGGCTCGAGCGCCAGCGTGGTCTCGCCGCGTTGCTTGCGGAACGACTGCCAGGACGCCCTCAACTGACCGAAGACATCGGACTCGCCGGCAATCGCGCTCTCGAGACCACAGGCGGTTCGCAGGAGAAACTCGTAGGCTTCGACGCCCGCATAGCGGTCGGCGCTGATGGAAGAGGCAAGGCGATGCTGAGCGCCCGATGCGGACATGGAAATCCACAGGCGCCGCAGGCAGGTTTCTACGGGAAATGCCGACGGAAAGAGCACGTCGGGCGTGGTCGTTACGCCTCCCTCCCGTGCCAGTTTCCGCGCGTGAACGACAGTGAGACGTTCGAGCGACATGGCGGAGAGGAATGCTACGGAAACGCCGCTTCCTCAGTGTCACGTCTATGTCAGTCTGGACTGGCCGGCAGCAGGTAATGCGTTAAGTTGCACGGTGCGGGTCGGACGCGAGAATCGCACCCTCCATATTGTCGCGTTTCGCAGACGGAGAGATGTCAGAGCCCGGATTTGACAGATCCGAGGACCCACGGCAGCGGCATATCAGCGCGCTCTGGCACTTATTGGTGGTAAAGAGTAAAAGCGGATGGGTGATAGGCTTTGAAGCGAGGCGGCGCGACAAATTTGTTACAAGGAGTCGGTGGCAAATCAACGAACATTTCACGCACCGGAGTGCGAGGTCGTTCGCATTATGGGCACCGAAAAAACATCGAGTTGGGGTCATCCGCTTACAATCACTGCGCGGCCGTGACAGATCGCTTGCGAAATCTCAGCGCTGGCGGTTTCGCGATCGTGCATCTACGTCATTCAGGGAGCATACATGCTGAAGCAAGTGCAGAAGGGTTTCACCCTGATCGAATTGATGATCGTGGTCGCGATCATCGGCATCCTGGCGGCCATCGCCATCCCCGCTTACCAGGACTACACCATCCGCTCACAGGTGACGGAAGGCATGAACCTG
>DATIEU010000141.1:0-3906 GCA_035455565.1 Steroidobacteraceae bacterium
CCTTCTGGCACATCATCAAGCGCTACGCGCGCAAGGCGGGCGTACAGAAAGAGCTCTCGCCACACACGTTGCGGCACGCCTTCGCAACGCACCTGCTGAACCACGGCGCGGATCTGCGCGTCGTGCAGATGCTGCTTGGACACAGCGACCTGTCGACCACGCAGATCTACACGCACGTGGCTCGCGAGCGCATGAAGGACCTGCACGCTCAGCACCATCCCCGCGGGTGAGGCCGGTGTCTCAATCGATGACACTTAACGTGTCGTCGATCCGGCCGAACTGGATGTACGGGCCGGAACCCCGTTCATGGACGACCGAAATGCTGGCGCTCGGCACTCTGCTAAACTCCCGCCGCAACAGGGTGAACCAACGCGGCGTGCCCAAGTCCAACGTCGCCGAAGCAACCGCCCGGAGTGAACCAGGCATGTCGATGAGTCGCTGCGCCACGCGGTTCTGGACGCTGTGCGTCCTGAGCGGATTCGTGCTCGGCGCCGGCGCCGCCGATACGCCACCGCCGGCCGATCCTCGGGCGGAGATCGCGAAGAAGATTCCCGGCGCCAAGGTCGATGACCTGAAACCATCGCCAATCTCCGGCCTCTACGAATTTCACCGTGACGGCGACGTGGGCTACGTGACGAGCGACGGACGGTACTTTCTCACCGGCGATCTCTATGACATCGACAAGGACGTCAATCTGAGCGAGAGGGCTCGCATGGAGACGCGCCGTGCGCTGCTCGCGACGATCCCGGACAGTGAAACCGTGACCTTTGCGCCCGAGAATCCCCAGTACACGATCACGGTGTTCACCGACGTCGATTGCGGTTATTGCCGCAAGCTCCATAGCGAGATCAAGGAACTCAACCGTCTGGGCGTGCGGGTTCGCTACGTGTTTTATCCGCAGCAGGGACCCGGCAGCGAATCCTGGAAAGCCGCCGAGGCCGTGTGGTGCTCGCCGGACCGCGCCGATGCACTGACGCGTGCCAAGAAAGGCGAGACGATCAAGGCGGAGAATTGCGGTCCGACGCCCGTCGCGCGCCAGTACCAGCTGGGGCACAAGCTCAACATGCGCGGCACGCCCGGCATCTTCACCGCGCACGGTGACTACGTGACCGGCTACCTCCCCGCCAAGCAGCTCGTTCAGCAGCTCAAGTCGTTCGAAACGCAGTAATCGGCGAGTACGCCTAGCGCTCGAGAAGCTTCAGCTTGTCGGGCTTGCCTTCCCATTCCTTGGCGTCGGGCGGCGCCGGTCCCTTCTCGGTGATCACCGGCCACTTGTGCGCGAGCTCCTTGTTGAGCTCCTTGAATTGCTCCTGGCCGGCAGGCAACTCCTCCTCCGAGAAAATCGCCTCCACCGGGCATTCCGGTTCGCACAGCGTGCAGTCGATGCACTCGTCGGGATCGATGACGAGGAAATTGGGCCCCTCATGGAAACAGTCGACCGGGCAGACCTCGACGCAGTCCATGTACTTGCACTTGATGCAGTTTTCGGTGACGACGAATGTCATGCGAGGTCGGTTCCGGGCCAGAAACAGGGCCCATTATTCTGCCACAGTCCGGGGCGGGGCCTAGCGCGTGAAGCTGTCGCTGTCGCTGATGTGCACGCCGTCGCGCCCCGCGGCCCGGTCCTCGAGGTAGCGGCGCAGGGCGAAGATGCCGCTCGCGAAGGCGAACTCATCCCATGGGATGTCGCGCTCCTCGACCAGCTTGACCTCGAGGCTCTCGGGGCCGACGCCAAAACGCGGCTCGGCGAGGCGGCCACGAAAAAACACGTGCACCTGGTGTGCGCGCAGTGCATGGAAGACCGCGAGGAGCGAGCCGATCTCGACGTTGGCGCAAGCCTCTTCGACTGCTTCGCGCGCCGCCGCTCCCATCAGCGTCTCGCCGTTCTCCATGAAGCCCGCCGGGATCGTCCAAAACCCACGTCGCGGCTCGATGGCGCGCCGGCAGATCAGGATCTGACCCTGGTACTCGGGCACGCAGCCCGCGACGAGCTTGGGATTCTCATAGTGAATTCTGCCGCACGCGTCGCACACGAAGCGCGGCAGGTGGTCACCCGCCGGAACGCGCACGCTGAGCGTTTGACCGCAGTCGCTACAAAACTTCATGCGGTCATCCTAAATCAGAAGTCGACTTCGATGCTCAGCTTGAGGGTGAGATCGGGTGTGTCGGCATTGAGGCCGGCCAATAGGCCGAGACCGAGATGGAGGCTTGTGCTTTCAGCATCTGCACCCGGTAGCGAGGTATCAGGCGCGGAACCATCGAGCGGATACCTGAAGTAAACAACAGGGCCGAGTCGATGCTGATTGAAATCGCCAAAGAGCTGCGCGGACTCCGACGGGTTTCCCGTGCTCCCAATCCGCTCCACCGTGCCGTAGCCCTCGAGTGCGAGCGACCAGGTGGGTGAGAACGTGTACATGAGCTGCGCCGCATAGGCGAAGTCCCACTTGTCATCGATCTCTTCGCCGTTTTCGGCCTCGCCGCCAAACGCGTACACCACCATGGGCACAGCGGCTGCAAACCAGGGACCGGACTCAAACTCCACGATGGGCCCGAGCACGAGTGCGCTCGTATCCTCGCCCGCGAACGGTGCTTCGAACTCCGCGACGAACCCCAGGCCCGCGCCTTGGCCAGCGCGTGGCACCACCACCGCAATGACCTCGGCACCGTACTCGGTTAGCTCGAGGTCCTCGAAGTCGTTCGCCTGCTCGATAGTCGGCGGGTCTTCAATCCGTTCTTTTTCGAACTCGATGCCGACGCGCATCTTGACGCGGGTCGTGAACCCAAACTCGAGCTCGAGCGCGTGGCGCTGGCGGTCGATGGAGTTCTCGTCGAATACCAGCTCGGTGCCGTCGTCTGAGACCTTGCGAGACGGCTCACCCGAGGACCAGGCGTTCTGGCTCTGGAACTCGAGCAGACCCGGTGCGCACTCGAGCGTCTTGAGTTCGAATTGGCCGATGGCGGGCTCGGCATTGGCCGATAGAGCGATGAGATAGCCCGAGAGCGCACGTAACGCGCCAGTGCGTGCGCGTGCGCCTCGCGAGCCAGCCATTGCCCCAATACTCCCGAGTCCGCTGCCGCGACGCAATACCTCGCTGCCATCAAAGCCGCGCCCGCCGGAACGGTTCTGTCACCGGGCGACTCAAAGAAAAGCGATTCACCAATCAGGGACTGGTGTGCCGCTTTCCATGCGGCTAGCCAAAGGAGCAGGGCCATGTACGCCAGGTCGATAGCGAATCATGCGGGCTATTGTCTGTTGGGATCGATGCTGCTGACGGGGTGCGATGAGGGATCTGACCCAAGCGTCGCCGAGTCTTCTGGAGCTCCGAGTCAGATCAGCGCCAACGCCGACTGTAACGCGGACTTCTGCGACGACTTCAGTGATGGAACCGATGCGAAGTGGGCGCCCCAGGGCGGCTTATGGCAGGTCATCGACAACGAATATGTGGGGACCGGGGTGCAGGACGCGTGCGATACCGGGTTCTCGAGCAACGAAACGCTCATCCGGGATCTGAGCGGACGCGATATCGAACTGCG
Source organism: Steroidobacteraceae bacterium (assembly GCA_035455565.1). Taxonomy (GTDB): domain Bacteria; phylum Pseudomonadota; class Gammaproteobacteria; order Steroidobacterales; family Steroidobacteraceae; genus DATBVX01. The sequence goes on from DATIEU010000141.1 coordinate 3,535, forward strand.
CGTCGACATGCGATCGCTGGAGAGGGTGGACAAGGGTATCGTCCTGCGGTCCACGGGTCCGGGCGAACAGATCGAGCTGAACTTCCGCGCCGCCCCCTTCAGCGACCTGGTCGTGCAGGAGGTCATCGCCTGTGACCTTCACCTGCTCTCGTTCGACCCGCTTCCCCATGAGATGGGGCAGACCATCAACGTACAGGTCAGACTCGTTGGCAATATCCTCAAAGTCTGGATGGATGGCGAACTGGTACTGGAGCGTTGCTATGACTTCCGGGCCAGCTCCGGCGCTGTGGGGTTAGCTGTTATTAACGGTGGAGTGAGTGCCTTCGACAATGTGCAGGTGGATGGGCTGAATTAGCCATCCAGGGCGCCTCT
>DATIEU010000142.1:0-6543 GCA_035455565.1 Steroidobacteraceae bacterium
AGGGCGGAGATCTCGCCAGCAGTGCGAGAGAAGTCAATGGGGTCAAGGTCGTCGCGACACGTGTGGATGGCGCCGACGCCCGCGCGCTGCGCGACGCGGTGGACCAGCTCAAGAACAAGCTCAAGTCGGCCGTGATCGTCCTCGGCTCCGTGGAGGGTGCGGACAAGGTGCTGCTGGTCGCCGGCGTGACGCAGGATCAGACCGATCGGATCAAGGCGGGTGAGCTCGTGGGCTCAATCGCGCAGCAGGTCGGCGGGCGCGGCGGCGGTCGGCCGGACATGGCGCAGGCCGGAGGCAGCAATCCCGCTGCGCTCGATGCGGCGCTCGCGAGCGTGGAGACATGGGTGAGGGAGCGCCTCGCGGGCTGATGCTCGCCGCACAAGACGAGTTTCGATGAACTCGGGCACGTGATGTCCAGCGCATCGCACTACCACTTCGGACCTTTCTCCTTCGATATCCGGGGTCGTCTGCTCTTCAAGGGGGCCCAGGACGTCGGTCTGCCGCCAAAGGCCGCCGAGACGCTACTGGTCCTGCTTGCGTCTGCCGGGGAAGTGGTCGAGAAGGCTACGCTGCTCGACACCGTCTGGGCGGGCACAGTGGTCGGCGAAGGCAGCCTCACGCGCACCATCTCCATTCTGCGCAAGGCGCTTGGCGGCGATACCGCGGACGGCACCTACATCGCCACGGTGTCCAAGCGCGGCTACCGGTTCGTCGCGCCGCTCGAGCGCGCCGCAGCGCGTGCCACCCAGGCCGAGGATCGCCGCGTGATGCTCGCGGTCTTGCCGTTCGACGATCTCAGTCCCGGGCGGCCGGGCGCGTACTTCGCCGATGGACTGACGGAGGAGATGATCGCGCAGCTCAGCCGCCTCAACGCGGAGCGGCTCGGTGTCATCGCACGCACCTCGAGCATGATGTTCAAGGGCACGCGCAAGCGCATCGGCGAGATCGGCGCCGAGCTCGGCGTGCACTACGTGCTCGAGGGAAGCGTGCGGCGCGGTCGAGGGCGTATCCGGGTCGCCGCGCAACTCATCCAGGTGTCCGACGAAACGCACGTGTGGGCCGACAACTACGAGCGTCCGGCGGGAGACGTGCTGCGCCTGCAATGCGACGTGGCTACAGCGATTGCGCGCGAGATCCAGATCAAGCTCACTCCGCAAGCCGCGAGGCGACTGTCGGACGCGCAGAGCATTCCGGCGGGCGCGTACGAGGCATGCCTGAAGGGCCGCCACTTTCTCAATCAGCGGACCGAAAAGGCCATGCGCGAGAGCATCCGGCACTTCGAGCTCTCGCTCCGTCAGTGTCCCTCTTACGCGCCTGCACACGCCGGTATTGCAGACGCTTACGTCATGCTCGCATGCCGCGGCATGGTACCGGCCAAGGAGACTTTCCAGCGTGCTCGCGCCGCGGCGCAGCGTGCGCTCGAGTTCGACAGCGGGCTCGGCGATGCGCACGGTTCGCTCGCCCACGTGCGCCTGCACGACTGGGACTGGGAGGGGCTCGACCAGGCTTTCCGGCGCGCCACGGCGCTGAGCCCCTCGCTCGCCATCGTTTACTACTGGTACGCCGAATATCTGATGTCCCAACAACGGCGAGACGAAGCGCTGGCGTCGGCCGAGCTCGCCTATCGCATGGATCCGCTGTCGCCGGTGATTCGCTCCTCGCTGGGAATGATCCGCTACCTGGCGCGGCGCAACCGGGAGGCCGCCGAGCTGCTGGTGCAGGCTTGCGAGACCAACCCCGAACACTTCCTCCCGCACATGCGCCTCGGCCTCGTGCGCATCCAGCAACGCCGGTACGACGACGCGATCCGCCTGCTGAAGACCGCAATGCGCCTCGCAGATCGCAGCACCGAAACCATGGCCGCCCTCGGTATGGCCTACGCCGCGAGCGGGCGCAAGCCACAGGCCGCGCGCATCGTCACGCAGCTGGAAGCGCTGCGCGGCAGGCGCTACGTCCTGCCGTACAACATCGCGAAGATTCACGCCGCCGGGCGTGACCGCGCCAAGACGCTACAGTGGCTCGAAACCGCCTACGAAGGTGGCAATCCCGACCTGATCGAGCTCAATTCCGAGCCGGTGTTCGACTTCCTGCGCAGCGAGCCGCGCTTCAACCACCTGATGAGCCGCATCGGATTCACCACTTCCAGATCCGATCATACTGGCTGAAGAGCGCACTCAGCTGCTTGCGACTGATCGTCGCGATCCCTGCCGCCATCGACTCGGGCGCAATGCCGCGCTGGACGAGGTCTTCGCTCAGCGCCGATACGTGCGCCCCGCTCTCGATCAGCCGCGAAATCTCCTGCGCGATCGCCGGCGGGTTGCGCTGCGACCACGCGCCGATCCGCAGTCCCGCGGCATCCTGCCCGCGCATCGCATAGTTCACCGCGGTGCCCACCAGCAGCACATCCGCGGCCGCACCCGCCGCGCGGATCGCCCGCGTGAACCACAGCACGGTGTCGTCCTGCTCTTCGAGCGTCGCCCGGTACGCGGGCTCGATGATCTGTAATACGCGCATGCGTGCTCCTGCCTAGCGGGTGGGGATGACGAGGGTGTTGACCGATTCAGCGGTCATCTTCCAGAAGTCGGCGGGCGAACCGCGGCGCACGCCCGGCACCACCTCGGTCGCGCCGCGCTCGTCGACGCACAGGCCGCAGTTGACCCAGTCGAAGGCGAGGCCGCGCTCGTGCGCACGCGCCAGCAGCGCGCTCACCCACGTGTGCGGGTTCGGATGCTCTTCCTCTTCGAGACTGCGGCCGTGCAGTGCGTTGGCGTGCGGTTTCTGCTGGGTGACCGGCAGGCTCACCGCGCCTTCGTATGCGAACACGCGCACGCTGAACCCGAGCTCGAGCGCCGCGTGCAGCAAGCGGAATGCGGTTGAAGTGCGCGCCTGTTCGTAGGGCGCATCCATCATCAGGATCGTGATCGTCTTGCTGGGTGCCATGTAATCGCTCCTCGGGACGTCATCCGCGGGTTCAGTTCCAGATCGCCTTCGCGCCCCGGCCGAGCTCCTCCACGAGCGCGTCGATGAGCGACGGTTTGACCTCGCGCGCGAGTTGCGCGGGCGTGATGCCGCGCTCGCGCAGCGCGAAGTCGTCGGCGAGCACGGTCACGCCCAGGCGCCCCAGTTCTTCGATCTCGCGAACCTGCGCCGCTTCGCGCGCTGCGAGCACGCCGTTCTCGACCAGGAACAGCGTCACCTGCGCGCCCTCGGCGACCAGAGCGGAGGCGAGCTCGCAGCGTTGCGCAAGGCCGTGCGATTCGAAGGGATCGCGTGACTCGATCAACAGATAGCTGGTCATGAGTACTCCACATCGATGGTTTATCAATCCTGGGCGGCAAGTCGGTATCAGGCGACATTTCGCGGCAGAACGCCGCGAAAGTCCTTCGCGCCGGCGGACGGTTTTCTCACCAATTTGTGACGGCAAAGTAGCGCTGCGCTCCAACCGCGCTATGATTCGCGGTCAATGGATCGAACACGTCCCGCGCGCCGGCCCACCTCGCCTTGCCCCTGATCGTTCAGAAATACGGCGGCACTTCGGTCGGATCGCTCGAGCTCATCAAGCGCGTCGCGGCACGGGTACATGCCGCGCGGCGTGACGGCACGCAGATCGTCGTGGTGGTCTCCGCGATGGGCGACAGCACCGATCGGCTGGTCGATCTCGCGCGAGGAATCTGCACCGAACCGATCGCCCGCGAAATGGATGTGCTGCTCGCGACCGGTGAGCAGGTGTCGATCGCGCTCCTGTGCATGGCGTTGCACTCGATCGGCTGCTGCGCGCGTTCCTACACGGGCCACCAGGTGCGCGTGCTGACGAGCGACGCACACACGCGCGCTCGCATCCTCGATGTCGACACGCAGCGATTGCGCGCAGATCTCGATCGCGACGTGGTGCCCGTGGTCGCGGGCTTCCAGGGCGTCGATGAATCGGGAAACATCACCACCATCGGCCGCGGCGGCTCCGATACGACCGCGGTCGCGCTCGCCGTGGCGCTCAAGGCCGATGAATGCCAGATCCTCACCGATGTGGATGGCGTGTACACCACGGATCCACGCATGGTGCCGCAGGCGCGGCGCCTGGAGCGCGTTACGTTCGACGAAATGCTCGAGCTCGCGGGACAGGGATCGCGTGTCCTGCATCTGCGCTCGGTCGAGTTCGCGAGCAAGTACAATGTGCCGCTGCGCGTCGCCTCGAGCTTCGCGCCCGGACCCGGAACCCTGATCTGTCGCGAGGAGCCGCGCGTGGAAGCGCCACTGGTGTCGGGCATCGCCTTCAACCGCGATGAAGCGGAGATCACCGTTGCCGGTGTCCCCGATGTGCCCGGCACGGCCTACGGCCTCTTGCAGCCGGTGTCGCAGGCGGGCATCGAAGTCGACATGATCGTTCTCAATGCGCCGCGCGAGGGCAAGGTGGACCTGAGCTTCACGGTGCATCGCGACGATTTCGCCACGGCACTTCGTCTCACATCGAAGGCCGCCGCGAAATTCACCGGCGCGAGCGTCACCGGCAACGATCGCGTCGCCAAGCTCGCGGTGGTCGGTGTCGGCATGCGATCGCACGCCGGCGTCGCTACGAGGCTGTTCGAAGCGCTGGCGCGCGAAGCGATCAACGTGCGCATGGTCTCGACCTCAGAGATCAAGATTTCCGTGTTGGTCGATGAGACTGCGCTCGAGAAAGGTGTGCGCACGCTACATGCCGCGTTCGGGCTCGCCGCCTGAGAATCCACTCATTTTTGACCGCCTCATTCGCTCAACGATTCTCTGGACTTGCGGCCGTTGGCACGACTGCACATAATCCGTCGTGCGGCCCTGGCCCCGCGTGCGGCTGTTGCGCATTCACGTTTTTATGACGTCGCTGCGCGTCGCGAAAATGAGCGCTTTTAGTGGTGTCAAAGCGGGAACTTATGGATAGAATCGGCCGCAACTAAAACAGATCGGCCGTCGAGGCCGACAGCGGCGCAAAGGACGCTGCGGGTTGGGAGGCAGCAAACCCGATGCCGTCCGAAGGAGTCGAGCGATGCTAATTCTGACTAGACGGGTCGGCGAGACAGTCATGATCGGTAACGACGTGACCGTCACGGTGCTGGGCGTCAAAGGCAACCAGGTGCGGATTGGCGTGAATGCACCGAAGGAAATCGCGGTGCATCGCGAAGAGATCTACGAGCGCATCAAGCGCGAGGCACAAAGCGGCGGCGGTCAGGTGGTGCGCGGCCAGTTCGGCTCGGGCACCGACGGCAAGACCTGAGCGCCAGCTTCGGGCGCTAACTCATCCCGTCAACGCCCTTCGCGCCCGGCTTCCCGCCGGGTGCAGGCTATGTCACCCGTTGAACTCGGCGTGCTCACCGTCGGCACTGACTCGATCTTGCATGGTCTCACCATCGATCGAGTGACGCCTGGGGGAACACCAATGGCCGGCAAGACAATCAAGAGCTCGGCGAAGGCCGCTAAGTCATCAACCCGCAAGCGTGCCAAGGCCGCGAAGCCAATCTTGCTCGCGGGTGGCAACCCTCAAATCGCCAAGGCTGATGGCGACACTCCCGTCCAGGCCTACATCGCGGCTCTGCCGGGGTGGAAACGCGACGTTGGACGTCGCGTCGACACGCTCATCGCGCACACCGTCCCGGACGTGCGCAAGGCGGTCAAATGGAACTCGCCCTTTTACGGAGTCGAGGGCCAGGGGTGGTTCCTCAGCTTTCACAGCTACACGCACTACGTCAAAGTGGCCTTCTTCCGCGGCGCGTCGCTCCATCCTGTCCCTCCGGGTGAGTCCAGGCACAAGGAGGTCCGCTACCTCGACATCCGCGAGCACGATCAGCTCGACGATGCACAGTTGGCGTCGTGGATCCAGCAGGCGGCTGCGCTAACCGGCTGGGTGCCGTAGCGATGGCTACAAGACAAACGAAAGACGAGGCCGACATTCGTCAGCGAATCGGTAAGCGTCCGCTCGGTTACGAAGTTCGCGACCTCACAGTCGAGCCCTGACACCGTGATTGTCGCGTTGGCTTCAGCGGCAATCCTGGCGGCAGCCACACCGAGAATACACATCGAGGACGTCGAGCTCTTCTTCAAGGTCTACGATGCTGCCCGCGGGCGGCCGACGAGCGAGCAGCTCCAGCGCGACTACCTCGATGCGGGATCGGACGGCTTGCGCCAGTTCGCGAAGATGCGGAACACCACGGCGGCTCGAATCGCCGAGGCGATTGCGAAGCAGCCGCAGATCTATTCGGATGCCAGGCGCTGTCTGAAGGTCCTGCCCAGGGTGCGCGAGCGCGTCGCCACCGCGCTCGGTACGCTGCACGACCTCTATCCGGAGGCGCGTTTCCCGCCGATCACGATTGCCGTCGGCCGCGGACGGCCCGTCGCGGTGGGGAGTCCCGTCACCGGCATTCAGATTGGCCTCGAAGCGCTATGCGCGACCGACTGGATGAACCCCGATGTCGAAGACCGCTTCGTGTACTTGATTGGCCACGAATACGCGCACGTACAGCAGGTACCGGCCCTGGTCGACAAGGAACATCCCACGGTGCTCGAGGCCTCGTTGATGGA
>DATIEU010000143.1:0-4167 GCA_035455565.1 Steroidobacteraceae bacterium
ACGCCCGCGACGCCCGCGCCGCCCTCGACGCCCGCGCCGCCCGCGCCGCCCTCGACGCCCGCGACGCCAGCGCCGCCCGCGACGCCCTCGACGCCCGCGCCGCCCGCGCCGCCCGCGCCGCCCTCGACGCCAGCACCGCCCGCGACGCCCTCGATGCCCGCGCCGCCCGCGACGCCCGCGCCGCCCGCGCCGCCCTCGACGCCCTCGACGCCCTCGACGCCCGCGACGCCAGCGACGCCATCGACTCCAAGTCAAGTCGCGGGCCGACGCACCGCTTCGCGCGGTGGTGCATACAGTCGTTCGGCTGGTGGTGGCGCTTCGATCTGTCGTGGATCTCGACGACCAACTTCGGCGCCAAGACAGACGCTGTGCGTGCTTGGTCTGGCCCGATGCTGGAGGCCTACATCGCTGGCTGCTGGATCGTGCATTGGACCGACGACACGCTGTTCTGGGTCGCGAAACCCACCGTTCACGTCGAGCGCCAAGGCGATATCCGCCGCCTGCACAACGACCACTACGCAGCGCTCGAATCCGATGTCGAGAACCTCTACTTCTGGCACGGAGTGCCCGTGCCAGCATTCGTTGTCGTGCGGCCTGACTGGATCACCGTCAAGCACATCGAGACCGAGGAAAACGCCGAGGTGCGCCGCGTGATGATCGAACGCTATGGTGCGGCGCGCTACGTCACCGACAGCAGCGCGATCATCGTGCACGAGCTGCCGGTCGACCATCAGCTGCTGGGGTTGCGCACCGCACGCGTGCTGCGCAAGGACGTTCCTGACGATGAGCCGATCGTCTATGTCGACCTGCTCAACAGCACGCCAGAGCCGGACGGCACGACGCGGCGCTACATGATTCGCGTCGATCCAAACGCCTACGATGGCGAGGCGGCGAGCAACGCTCATGCCGCGGCCGCATCAACATGGCGCAATGCGGACGGATCGCTGACCTATCGCGACTGGCGCGACTACGCGCCGGCGGCTGAGAGCTGATTTCCAGGGCGTGCCGGCGTGGGTATGTCTCCTCCCTCCAACCTTGTTCCCATGCCGCTCCGGTAATCGGACGCCCTCTTTTTTCACCACCACCAACGAAAGCTAACCCATGACCGATAAGAACGAATCCGTCGAGCAAGAACTCCAACGCAATGGCCTGACCGCGCCGCGCGTCACTCCGGCCGACATCGATGCGGCCATCGCCGACGAGCAATACTTCACCGCCGCTGACGGGCGCTTCGGGCGCTGGGGCGAACGGTCTGCGGAAGGCTCCCCGCTATCTCTGCTCACCTTCTGCGTCCTGGTGCTGCGCAACGGCTTCACCGTCACAGGCGAGAGCGCAGTTGTCAGCCCGGAGAACTTCGATGCAGACATTTGCCGCGAGATCGCCCGCGTCGATGCCTTGAACAAGGTTTGGCCTTTGCTTGGTTTCAATCTCAAGCAGAAGTTGTTCGAGGTTGCCGGTGAGTAAGTCAGCCATCTACGCCATCGTCTGCCGAAACTCGCCAGAAGATGAGTGCAACCAGGTCTGGGCGCAGCCTCGGCGAGGCTGCCAAGGCCAAGCTTTCGGCTCATGCCAAAGCTCGGCACGCCGCAGCCAGGTTGGCCGGCGTACCTCTCAGCGGCAAGCCGCTGATGGGCTACGCGCCAAGACGGCCTGTCCACGTTCACCTATGTGATCGCGCAGCAGAGCGGCAGGCCGGTGTTTTTGTGCAACTCCATAGGCTTCGACATCTCGGATGCGACGGGCTACACGACCCGCAGCGCATCCACGAACGGCAGACCAATGTCGGCTACGCGATCCTGCCTCAGGCTGAGCCGAACGGTCTGTTCAAGCCAGACACCTCGAGCGCCAACTGGGTGATGTGCCTGGACGCCAAGGCCGGCAAGCCGGTTCCCGTGTTCGTGCAGGGTGAGGTGATCGTGTCTCCGATGAAGCTCGGTGAGTAGTGGTGCCAGGACATGCCGGCCCACGCATCAATCCCTGCCACACCACTACGAAAGTGTACCATGACCGACGAACAGATTGACGCAGTGTTCAACGCGATGCCGGGCGGCGCGCTTGGGTTCTGCAAGGACTGGGGCTACCGCCAGTTTGCGCGCGCGCTCTTGGATGCGGCGGGCATCGACGTGGAACTGCAGCGCGAGACGTGGCGCGCGATCGTGCGGCGAGCGACGGCAGACGCAAACAGGTATGGCCTGGAAGGCCTCAAGACAAAGTGCGAGCCCAGCGAGACCGGGCAGATGCTGTCGTGGCATTTGGATCAGCCCACCAAGGATCCCAACGGCGGCCGCTCGTTCGACGACCTTCTGAACGACCTTGAGCACTGCGCCCGCTGGGAGCGCGACGAGGTCGAAGCGGCAAAGGCGACTCTGCGCAGAATGGTTGGCGCAGATGAGCACGACGCGGAGCGCTTCCGATGGTTGACCGAAGACCACGCAGACCCGGAGGCGCGCGCCAAGTGCCGCGAGTTGCTCGGCCGCATGGGCGCGATGAGCTACAGCGCCGCGTGCACCGACATCGACTCGGCGATGGCGGCCGACATCAAGCGGCAGATGCTGCGGGTGGCTGACGAGTTCAAGAGGGACGAGTGATGGACCACTTGATTGAAGATAGTGACCGGCTGAAGCCTTGCCCATTCTGCTGCAGCGCAGCGGAGATCATCACACTCGAAGGCGAGGCCGGCCCCGACGATCCGTCGATCGGCGCGCAATGCGTGCAGTGCACGAACAGCGCTTGCGGTGCGGCCAGCGGCCTCATCTACCCACTGATGGACGACGTGAGCCATCTGCTGATGGAGAGATGGAACAAGCGCGAAGTGCCGGGCGCAATCGCATCCGCACAGCCTGCGCCGTGGCCGCAGATGCTTGCAGCGCTCGCGTCGATTGATACCGCACTGGGGTTGCCAGAGGACGGCTGCAACAGCACGGCACGCACGCTGGCAGCGATACGCGAGCTGCGCGCCGAGGCCGCGAAGTCAGAGCGCCGCTCGATCGCGTTCGGCGACATCGTGGAGAGCCAAGTTCTGGCGATGCAGGCAGCTGTGCTTGCGGGGCATCTCGAATCGCCTGCACACGGCTTGCAGTGGATCGTAAACACGCTTGCTGGCCCGGGCCACCTGCCAGACCTGGAAGAGGCCAAGGCGCTCGGCGGCGCGCAAGCTTGGTTTGATCGCGAGACAGCCAAGCACGAGGAGTTCCGCCGCGCTCACCCTGGTCCGAAACCATGAGAGACGACTACAAGCAGTTGCCGACGCCCGAGGGGCTGGAGCATTGCCCATGCTGCGGTGGCGCGGCTGAGTTTTGGCGCTACAGCAAGAGCGACGACGGCCCAGCCACCAAGGTCGTGATGTGCACGATCAACGAGCCAATCGGGCCACAAGATGGCTTGGTGCACGAAGGCTGTCCACTCTACATGCCCCCAGATTGCCACTACCGAGCAACCGAGCGCGAGGCCGTGAAGTTCTGGAACGAGTTTGCCAAGGCACTCACAGCATTGCAGCGCAAGAACCGATGGGATCATCGCAGCGCATTGCGCGCACCCACCGCGCTCGGGCCGACCCCATGCGCTGCCGAACCAGCCGAAGACCCCGACGTTTGGCCTATCGTCAACGTGACCGTGGACGAGGCCGGAAAGATCACCGACGCGAAGCTCTACGCGCCTGGACTGCCCGCCGGCAATCACGATGTCTACCCAGTGAAGGTGCCCTACATCAATGAGCACACGGAGGCGTGGCAAGCCGTCTGTCGCGAACTTGACGCGGTGAGACCCGGATGGATTCTTGGCCAACGCTCTGGCATCGAGTGCGCTGTCGCCGCCATCCGCGCCATCGCTGAAGCCGGACGCCTGCTCGATGGCCGGACCCATGATGATTTCCCGGAGTGAGCATGACCACCACGACGATCAAGGTGTTTCGGATGGACGACATGGAGTGGTGGGCCGGCGAGAGCCTGGCTGCGTGCGTGGCCGAGGGCCGGCGCCAGTGCGGGGACGACTGCTACCCGGACGACCCCAGCGAGCAGCACGAACTGAGCGACGAAGCGATGCAGCGGCTCAAGTTCATGGACGAGGACGGAAGCACGCGCACCTTCGCCGAGGAACTGGCGCGACGCATCGCGGCCGGCGAGGCGTTCCCGCAGCAATTCGCAGCGGAGGATTGGTGATGCGTGAGCG
>DATIEU010000144.1:0-2167 GCA_035455565.1 Steroidobacteraceae bacterium
TTGCCGGACATGTGTTTATCTCAGGCTGTCGTAGGGGTGCACGAGGGGCGTATCCTCTCGTTCGCCACCTCTAAAACTCGAAATAATTCAAAGAGAAGTTTAACATAGGGGCTTTCACGACTGCCCCACGGCGATGGCTGACAAACCCGATCCGGACAAGATAAAAGGCCCCGGGGGCATGACGATGCGCGAGCTGCACGAACTCGTGAAGAAGGGCCACGCGCGCGACCAGGCCGCGGGCAAGCAGTACAACAAGCTCGCGCAGCCGCAAAACCGCTGGCAGCGCTTCGTGCGCTACGTGTGGGACAAGAACCGCGGGCGCGGTTGACGAGAGCCTATCTCAGTATTGCCTTCAGGAACTCGATGCCCCAGGCGACGCCAAAGCCGTTGATCTCGGTCGCAACCGCGCCGAGACCACCCTTGCATTTCGCCGCCGAGAGATCCATGTGCAGCCAGGGCGTATCGTTCACGAAACGCCTGAGGAAGCGCGTGGCGAGGATATGGTCGCCGCCGCCCTCCATCGTGCACTGCTTTACATCGGCGATCGCGCTTTCCAGCTCCTCGTCGTAGTCCTCGTCCTGCGGAAACACGCACACGCGCTCGCCGCTTGCCGCCGCGGCGGCAAGTGCCGCCCGCGCCAGCCTCTCGCTCGTCGCGAACACGCCGCTGAAGCGCTCGCCGAGCGCGACGTGCATGCTGCCGGTGAGGGTCGCAAAGTCCACGATCAGGTCCGGCTTCGCGCGCGCCGCCAGCGCCAGCGTGTCGGCCAGAACCATCCTCCCCTCTGCGTCGGTGTGCACGATCTCTATGGTGGTGCCGTTCAGGGCCGTGATGACCTCGCTCTGGAGATAGGCGCGGGGGCCGATGTCGTTGCGCGCGATCGCCATCCAGCAATCGAGCCGCACCGGCAGCTTCATCGCCGCCACCGCCGTCAGAATGCCGAGCGCCACGGCTGAGCCGTTCATGTCCTTGTACATGCCCTGCATCGAGCGCGCGGTCTTGAGATTGTGCCCGCCGGTGTCGAAGCAGATGCCCTTGCCGACCAGTGCGAGGGATTTCTTCGCCCGCGGGTGGCGGTAGGTCAGGTGCACGATCGCCGCGTCCGCTTCTGCACTGCCTTGCGCCACAGCGACGAAGGCGCCGGCTCCCATCTTGCGCAGGCGCACGACATCGTATTCTTCGTGCTGCCAGCCCCGTTGCCGGGCAAGCTCGCGCACGCGCCTGCGATAGCTCGCCGGCGTAAGCTCGTTCGGCGGCAGCACCGTAAGCTCCCGGGCGAGCACGTTGGCCTCGGCTGCAGCGCGCCGCTCGGCAAAAGCATTTGCCGAAGCATGGCCATGTATCCTGACCGCCCGCAACTCACCCGCGGGCGTTTTCTTGCGCTCGGGCAGCCGCGCGCCGTTGACCCATGCCGCGTAGACGGCGAGCTCCGCGGCCTGGCGCCGCGCGCCCGCCGGCCCGAATACGGCAATCGCGAGTTCCCCGGGGTTTTCTGCGAGCAGCGCCTGCAGGCCCTTGCGCAGAACGGTATGTCGTTCGAACACCGGTCGCGACGCGTCCACCATGACCCACGAGGCGAGAGTGCCGTGCGCGAGATCGGTGGCGAGCGGCGTCCGTGCAAGCTCCGCGACCTTCTTTCCCCGCCGGGAGAGCGCTGCGGAAAGCGTCTCCACCGCGGGCACGTCGCTCAATGCATCGAGCGATTCCACTTTCGGCAATACCATGAGCGCGTGCTTCGCGCGCTTCAACTCGTGCGCGGAAAGCGTCGTCGCGCTCTGCTCCAGCCTGGCCAGCATGAAGATTCTCCGCGCCCGTGATCGGAAAGAGCGCGGATTATAACCCCCGGGAAATCCTCGGGCACCGGCGTTGGCTCAAAGCCTCGACAATCGCTGCGATGCAGCCGGGATACAATCACACGGATGGTGCGTGTCCTGATTGCGCTCGCGCTCGCTTTTTCGGGTGCCTCGTCGGCGGAAGATATCATCATCCTGTCCACGCGCGGGGATGTCACGCAATCCTATCTGCTGTCATTCCCGCCGCCGGGCAAGGCGCGGGCCGTGGCGGTGCTCTTTCCCGGCGGTGCGGGCAGAGTCGATCTCGAGCGCGAGGCCGCTCGCGCGCTGCTCGACAGAGGAAACTATCTCGTGCGCTCACGGCGGCTCTTCAC
>DATIEU010000145.1:0-4025 GCA_035455565.1 Steroidobacteraceae bacterium
CCCCCCCCACTCTGAACAACGCATCGATCCAGACCACCATGGCCGAGGTCATGAGCGCAGCCAACACTGCGCTCACCGGCCGCCTGAAAACGAACATGATTCTCTCCTGTTTGCGCTAGCGGTTGATGAGTTACTGGAGGATCGGCGTGAGGGCCGCGCCGATTCGCTCCGCCTGCTGTGCGTTGATGAGATCGCCCAGCACTTTCTGGAAGTGGGAGTGCTGCACGCCCGAGCCGATGTACTGCCAGCGATACGCCTTGAGCACGCCCGCATCGAGCGCGCGGCGCTCTTCGGTCGTGAACTTGCGGCCGGCAATCTCTACGAAGTAGGCGACGTCCGCGACCGACTGGACCTGGAGGATCCCGTCAACCGCCGCGACCAGCGCGATCAGATCATCGACCGCACGGTCACGCTCTTCTGCACTCAGCTTCGCGTCCTCGCGCCGCCACTCGAGCTCATCGAGGATCGCGTGCTGGCATTCCTCGCGCCAGTGGTACATGAACACGTCCTTCCACAGCGGCGACAGGTTGCTCTCGCCGGCGATGCTCTGGGTGTAGTGCTGCTGGGTGAAGAGCTCGATGAAGCAGGTGAGCCCGAGTACCGACCAGGTCGACTTGCCGAGCACCACGCTCGCCACTGCGTTCGCCTCCGCGACTGGCTGGTATCCGGGCGGCATGGCTGCGCTCAGCATGTCCTCGATGCGACGGAAGAGCGCCTGGTGCTTGATCTCCTCGTCGCTGAAACGCACCAGCGCCTCCAGTGCGGTCTGGTCCTCGAACCAGTGATCGCGGCTGAGCTCGAGCACCTTCGCATTGATGAAGCGCTCGACCAGGCCAAAGATGTACGCATAGGTGCGACCCTGTACCTGGCTCAACAGGCGGCGTTCTCCCTGGCTGAGGAAGGCGAGCTCGTCGACTTTCGACAAGCCGTTCGGCAGAAACCGGTGTGACAGGTCGAACTGGCGCCCGCGGATCACATCGGCGTCGATGTCCCAGCGAACGCGCTTCGAAGCGCTGATTGCGCGTGCGTAACGGCCGTTGAGATCGGCAGCGGCGTCCTGCTCGAGAACCTTGACGGATGCATTCATGGATCTTTCTCCCGTGAAATTGAGTGATTCCCTGGGTGCGCAGGATGAGGGAGCGGTCCCGCCGGGAGAACGGGAAGGATGTCCCGGCGTGGCCTCGCTAACGGCAAACGGGCGGGGAGCTTTGTCCCGACGTGCGTCGCGCACGCGGTGACCTGCGTGGCACGGGGCGGTTAAACTGGCCGCGGGAGGACTCGGCGGTGCACCAATCGATCCGCTACCTCAAGACATCCGATGGCGTGCGCATCGCCTGGGCGACGTGCGGCAACGGGCCGCCGCTCATCAAGGCGGCCAACTGGCTTACGCACCTCAACTACGATCTCGAAAGCCCGGTCTGGCGTCACTGGATCGAGTTCTTCGCGAGCCATTACACCTTCATCCGCTATGACGAGCGGGGCTGCGGCTTGACCGATTGGGAAGTGGCCGACCTGACCGTGGCGCGCTGGGGCGACGACCTCGAAGCCGTAATCGACGCGAGCAAGCCCACCGCACCGTTCGCGCTGCTCGGCGTATCGCAAGGGGCAGCGGCCGCCATCACCTATGCCAATCGCTATCCGGAGCGGGTCTCGCATCTCATTCTCTACGGCGGTTACGCGCAGGGCTGGGAGCACCGCGCAAACAGCGAGGGGCTCAGGCAATTCCGCGCCGTCATCGAGCTCACGCGCCACGGCTGGGGCAAGGACAACCCGGTGTTCCGGCAACTCTTCACGAGCTTGTTCATCCCCGGGGGCTCCCCCGAGCAGCTCGAATGGTTCAACGAGCTGTGCCGACGCACCACGACGGCGGAGATAGCCACGCGGTTACTCAAGGCGCGCGCATCCCTCAACGTCCGCACCGAACTCTGCAAAGTGCAGGTGCCGACACTCGTCGTGCACGCCGTGCACGATGAGGTCGTGCCGTTCGTGAACGGGAGGATCCTGGCAGCGGAGATCCCGAACGCCGAGTTCGTACAGCTCGACTCGCGCAATCACATCCTGCTCGAGGGCGAGCCCGCCTGGGAGCGCTTCAAGGGGGTGGTGCTCGAGTTCACCGGCCGATCGGCCGCCGGCGCGGACCATGCGGTCTTCGGCACACTCTCGGAACGCGAGCGCGACATCCTCGCGGCGCTCGCGGCCGGTCGCAGCAATTCCGAAATCGGCGCCAAGCTCTTCATCAGCGAAAAGACGGTGCGCAACTCGCTCACCCGGATCTTCGAGAAACTGGGCGTGCGCTCGCGGACCCAGGCAGCCGTGCTGGCCAGGGACCGGGGGTTCACCGCCCGCGCGGAGGGCTGAAGCCTCCGGGCAACCCGGCCGAGTTGCCCCAGTGTCAATCGGTTGACAGATCGCCCGGTGCCGGGGGCCTAGCCTTGGCCCAATGAACACCGGGGGGCATCTCAGCCGTTTCGAGCGCATCCTCTGTCTGTCCACGAAGGTGCAGGCGGGTGAGGGACGCTGCATCGGCCTGCTGCTCCTGCAAGCCACCATGCTCATGGTGGCCTACTACCTGATCCGTCCCGTCCGCGAAGCGCTCATCCTCACCGAAGGCGACGCCGAGCTCAGGAGCTATGCCGTCGGCGTACAGGCATTGCTCCTCATGGCGGTGATTCCGGCCTACGGGCTGCTGGTGCGTGCCGTGCATTCGAGCCGCGTGTTTCAGATCGTCGGCGCCTTCTTTGCCGGCAACCTCGTGATCTTCTTCCTGCTCGGCCGGGCGGGCTTTCACATCGGGTTCCCCTTCTTCATCTGGGCCAGCCTCTTCGGCGTGATGTGTGTGACCCAGTTCTGGGCCTTCGCCACCGATCTCTTCAACGTGAAGAGCGGCCAGCGGCTCTTCGGCGTGATCGCCATCGGGCTCTCGGGGGGCGCCTGGATCGGCTCGCGCCTGTCGGCCGCGTGCTTCGAAACGTTCGGCCCTTACGGCCTGATGCTCGCAGCGGCCGTCGTACTCTGCGGCACATTGCTGATCGGCGAGTACGCGCGCCGCAGCGTGCCCGAGGCTGCGCGCAGCTCGGGGAGCGAGGAGCCGGCCCACGAGGTGCGCGGCGGCTCGCGTTGGCTCGGCGGCTTCGCGGTGATCGCGCGCAGCCGCTACCTCGCCGGCATCGCCGCCCTCGTGGTGCTGCTCAACTGGATCACCTGCACGGGTGAGTACGTGCTCTCCGACTGGCTCATCGACATCGCGCGCGTGGAAGCGCCCGAGGCGCAGAAGCTCTTCATCGGCCGCTTCATGGGCAACTACTGTGCCGCGATCACGCTGGTGGGATTCCTCATCCAGCTGCTCGTGGTGTCGCGCGTGATCATGGCGGCGGGCGTGGTGCGTGCGCTCATCGTGACGCCGGTCGCCTTCCTTGCGGGCTATCTCCTCATCGGGATCGTGCCGGTGTTCGCGCTGGTGCAGTCGGTGCTCGTGGTGCAGAAGAGCCTCGACTACTCCCTGCTCAACACCACCCGTAGCGCCCTGCTCCTGCCGACCTGCCGCAGCGTCAAGTACCAGGCCAAGACCACGATCGATACCTTCTTCTACCGGCTGGGCGACCTGCTCTCGACGCTCACGGTGTTCGTGGGCTTGCGGATCTTCGACGAGCCGCGCCTGCAGTTCGTGTGGCTCATCATCGTACTGAGCGCGACCATGACCGCGGTGGCGTGGCTGATCGGGCGCGAATACACGCGCAACTACGCGAGCCCGCGCGAGACCTTACCGCGCGACGCGCTCGGCAGCAGCGGCGGGCCCGGCGTACTCCTTCAGCAGCCGGTCCCGGCGTTTCAGCAGAGCATCGATCTGGCGAAGCTGCAGATACGGCCCGAGCCGCGTCTTCAGCGTTTCCCGGTCCAGGCGCTCCAGGCGCTCGGCCAGCGCCGCTGGCACCTGCACACCCCCCTTGTACAGCAGCGTCGGATTGCCGCGCGTCGTGCGGAAGGCGCGCGAGTGATCGATTAGCACCAGCATCCAGTCCTGCGTG
>DATIEU010000146.1:0-7330 GCA_035455565.1 Steroidobacteraceae bacterium
CGTACGCCGTGAACTCGCCACCAAACTTCTCCGCCATCACCTTCGTCAACGCCGCCGTCAGCGTCGTCTTCCCGTGATCCACGTGCCCAATCGTGCCCACGTTCACGTGCGGCTTGGTGCGTGCAAATTTCTCTTTGGCCATGGCTGCTTACCGACCCTGTCTTTGGTTCGTTGACGCGTGCCTATTGATCTTTCTTCATCACTGCATCGGCGACGTTCTTCGGCACTTCGACGTACTTGGCGAATTCCATCGTGAACGTCGCGCGCCCCTGGCTCATCGAACGCACCGAGGTCGCGTAGCCGAACATCTCGGCGAGCGGCACCTCCGCCGTGATCACCTTGCCGGACGTCGATTCTTCCATGCCCAGGATCTGACCCCGGCGGCGATTCAGGTCGCCGATGATGTCGCCGTAGTAGTCCTCGGGCGTCACCACTTCCACTTTCATGATCGGCTCGAGCAGCACGGGCTTCGCTTTCATGAAGCCCTCCTTGAAGCCGATCGAACCAGCGATCTTGAACGCCATCTCGCTCGAATCGACGTCGTGGTAGGACCCGTCGAACGCAGTGACCTTGACGTCAACGATCGGGTACCCGGCGAGCACGCCGGTTTCCAGCACTTCCTTGATGCCCTTGTCGACCGCCGGGATGTATTCGCGTGGCACGGCGCCACCGACAATGCCGTTCACGAACTCGTAGCCCTTGCCGGCTTCCTGCGGCTCGAGGCGCAACCAGATGTCGCCGTACTGGCCGCGGCCACCGGACTGACGCACGAACCTGCCCTGCTGCTCGACCTTGCCGCGGATGGTCTCGCGATACGCGACCTGCGGCTTGCCGACGTTGGCCTCCACCTTGAACTCGCGCTTCATGCGATCGACGATGATGTCGAGATGCAGCTCGCCCATGCCGGCGATGATGGTCTGGCCCGATTCCTGGTCGGTGCTGACCCGGAACGACGGGTCCTCCTTCGCCAGGCGTTGCAGTGCCGTGCCCATTTTTTCCTGGTCGGCCTTGGTCTTCGGCTCGACTGCCACGGAAATCACGGGCTCCGGGAACACCATCTTCTCGAGGGTGATGACCTGCTCCGGATCGCACAGCGTGTCGCCGGTAGTCACGTCCTTGAGCCCGACGGCCGCAGCAATGTCGCCGGCGCGGACTTCCTTGATTTCCGTGCGCTCGGCAGCGTGCATTTGCAGCAGCCGCCCGATGCGCTCCTTCTTATCCTTGATCGGGTTGTATACCGCATCGCCCGAATTGAGCGTGCCGGAATACACCCGGAAGAACGTCAGATTGCCGACGAATGGATCGTTGAGAATCTTGAAGGCGAGCGCGGCGAACGGCGCGTCGTCCTTGGGCTCGCGCACCGCGTCGGTGCCGTCGTCGAGCTTGCCCGGGGTGGGCGGCATCTCGATCGGCGAAGGCATGAACTCGATGATGGCATCGAGCATCGCCTGCACGCCCTTGTTCTTGAATGCCGAGCCGCACATGGTCAGGCAGATCTCATTCTTGATGGCGCGTTCGCGCAGACCCTTGCGGATTTCTTCCTCGCTCAGATCGTTCGACTCGAGGAATTTCTCGAGCAGCTGCTCGTTGGCCTCGGCCGCGGCCTCGACCACCTTGGCGCGGTATTCATCGGCCTGCGCCTTCATGTCGGCGGGGATGTCGCGGTACTCGAAGCGCATGCCCTGGGTCTCTTCATCCCAGTAGATCGATTTCATGCGGATCAGGTCGACCACGCCCTCGAACTTCTCCTCGGACCCGATAGGCAGCTGGATCGGCACGGCGTTGCCGCGCAGGCGTTCCCTGATCTGCTGCACGCAGCGCAGGAAGTTGGCACCGGCGCGATCCATCTTGTTGACGAAGGCAATGCGCGGAACCCGATACCGGTTCATCTGCCGCCACACCGTTTCGGATTGCGGCTGCACGCCGCTCACGGCGCAAAACACCGCGACCGCGCTGTCGAGCACCCGCAGGCTCCGCTCCACCTCGATCGTGAAGTCGACGTGCCCGGGCGTGTCGATGATGTTGATGCGGTGCTCGGGGAAGTGGTTGTCCATTCCCTTCCAGAAGCAGGTCGTGGCCGCGGCGGTGATCGTGATGCCACGCTCCTGTTCCTGCTCCATGTAATCCATCACCGCGGCGCCGTCGTGCACCTCACCCATCTTGTGCGAGACGCCGGTGTAAAACAGGATGCGCTCGGTAGTGGTCGTCTTACCGGCATCGATGTGAGCGGAGATACCGATATTGCGGTAGTGCTCGATGGGGGTAGTGCGTGCCACGGATGGGTCCTTCGAACGGCGCCCAACGCTGCCTGTGCCGGAGTCAGGGACGGCGCTCATGCTGTTACCAACGATAGTGGGCGAAGGCCTTGTTGGCTTCCGCCATGCGATGCGTGTCTTCGCGCTTGCGCACGGCCGAGCCGCGGTTCTCCGCAGCATCCATCAGCTCGTGTGCGAGGCGATGAGCCATCGATTTCTCGCTGCGGTCGCGCGCCGCTTCGATCACCCAGCGCATGGCGAGCGTCTGCCGGCGGCTCGAACGCACTTCGACCGGCACCTGGTAGGTCGCGCCGCCGACGCGACGTGACTTCACCTCGACCACCGGCTTCACGTTCTCGAGCGCCTGCTGCAGCACCAGGATTGCCTGGTCGTCGGGCTTGCCGGTCTTCTCGCTGATGCGCTCGAGCGCACCGTAGAGAATCTGCTCGGCGACTGACTTCTTGCCGCGCTTCATCACGACGTTCATGAACTTCGCCAGCATCTCGCTGTTGAACTTCGGGTCCGGCAGGATGCTGCGGGTCGGGGCTTGTGCACGTCTGGACATGGATGCTCCCGCTTACTTCTTCGGCTTCTTGGCGCCGTACTTCGAGCGGCCCTGCTTGCGGTCGGTCACACCGGCGCAGTCGAGCGTGCCGCGGATGGTGTGATAACGGACGCCGGGAAGATCCTTCACGCGGCCGCCGCGGATCATCACCACCGAATGCTCCTGCAGGTTGTGGCCTTCGCCGCCGATGTAGCTCGTGACTTCGTAACCGTTCGTGAGCCGCACGCGGCACACTTTGCGCAGCGCCGAGTTCGGCTTCTTCGGCGTCGTGGTGTACACGCGCGTGCACACGCCGCGCTTCTGCGGGCTGGCACCGAGCGCCGGCACCTTGCTCTTGTAGGTGGCCGACAGGCGCGGCTTGCGAATCAGTTGCGTGGTCGTCGCCATACTCGTTTCTTGCCTCGATGAGGCGCAGCAGATGCACGCCTCCAAGATGAAACCGGGCCGCCTTTTCAGGCGGCCCGGTCGTGATGTCTGTTTTTGGACCCGGCGGAACATGGGGCCGGGGCTCAAGGGCGGCGAATTCTAGAAGCGGCTCAAAGGGCTGTCAACCAGAATGTTGCACTGCGATAAGTGTCGCAGGGCAGTCCCGGCCGCCTGGTCCCCCTTCCCCGCCCCGGGGAAGAGGGACATGAGGGTTTCCTCAGCTCGCGGCGGCTTCCGCGTCCTCGCCTACGCTGCTCGATTCTTCGATCTCGGGCAGGCCGCCGCCGACATCCATGAAGCTGCGGCGGGCGACATCCTCGGGCTTGCGGCGCCGGCGCGCGTGGTAGGCGAAGCCGGTACCCGCCGGAATGAGCCGTCCGACGATGACGTTCTCCTTGAGGCCGCGCAGGTCGTCCTTGAGCCCGCGGACCGCCGCTTCCGTCAGCACCCGGGTGGTCTCCTGGAAGGAGGCCGCGGAGATGAAAGACTCGGTGGCGAGGGATGCCTTGGTGATACCCAGCAGCACCGGCTCGAACACCGCCGGCGCCTTGCCGTCCGCCGTCACGCGCTCGTTGAGCTCGAGGCCGCGCGAGCGGTCGAGCTGTTCGCCGCGCAGCAGGCCGCTGTCGCCCGCCGCCTCGACTTCGACCTTGCGCAGCATCTGGCGAATGATCACCTCGATGTGCTTGTCGTTGATCTTCACACCCTGCAGGCGATAGACGTCCTGGATCTCGCGCACCAGGTAGTTGGCGAGCGCCTCGACGCCCTGCAGGCGCAGGATGTCGTGCGGGTTGGGCTCGCCGTCGGCGATGACCTCACCCTTCTCCACCTGCTCGCCTTCGAAGACGTTGAGGTGACGCCACTTCGGAATCAGCTCCTCGTACTTCTCGCCGTCCTCGTTGGTGATCACGAGCCGGCGCTTGCCCTTGGTCTCCTTGCCGAAGCTCACCGTGCCGGTGCGCTCCGCGAGGATCGCTGCGTCCTTGGGCTTGCGCGCCTCGAAGAGATCCGCCACGCGCGGCAGACCGCCCGTGATGTCGCGGGTCTTGGAAGACTCCTGCGGGATACGGGCGATGACGTCGCCCGCGGTGACCTTGGCGCCGTCTTCGAGGCTCACGATCGCGCCCGAGGGCAGCGCGTAGGCCGCCGGGATGTCGGTGTTGGCGAAGGTGATTTCCTTACCCTTGGCATTCACGAGCCGCACCATCGGGCGCAGGTCCTTGCCGCCTGAGCCGCGCTGTTTCGGATCGCTGACGACGATGCTCGAGAGGCCGGTGATCTCGTCCACCTGGCTCGTGACGGTGATGCCGTCGACGAAGTCCTGGAAGCGGATGAAGCCCGCCACCTCGGTCACCACCGGGTGCGTGTGCGGATCCCAGGTCGCGACGACCTGTCCCGCGGCCACCTCGTCACCATCGTCCACCGTGATCATGGCGCCGTACGGAATCTTGTAACGCTCGCGCTCACGGCCGAACTCGTCCACCACGCCGAGTTCACCGGAGCGCGACACCGCGACCAGGTGACCCTTTTCGTGGTGCACGGTCTTGATGTTGTGCAGCCGCACCGTGCCCTTGCCCTTGATCTCGACGCTGTTGGCCGCTGCCGCTCGCGAGGCCGCGCCACCGATATGGAACGTGCGCATCGTGAGCTGGGTGCCCGGCTCACCGATCGACTGTGCGGCGATGACACCCACCGCTTCACCGATGTTGATGCGCCGGCCGCGCGCCAGATCGCGCCCGTAGCACTGCGAGCACACGCCGTAGCGCGTGGCGCAGGTGATGGGCGAACGCACCTTGATCTCGTCCACGCCCATCTGCTCGAGCTTCTTGACCCAATGCTCATCGAGGAGCGTCCCGGCTTCGACGATCACTTCGTCGTCGCTGCCCGGCTTCTTGACGTCAGCCGCGATCACCCGGCCGAGCACGCGCTCGCCCAGGCCCTCGACCACGTCGCCGCCTTCGACGATCGGCGTCATCATGAGGCCGTTGGTCGTGTTGCAATCGATCTCGGTGACCACGAGGTCCTGCGCGACGTCGACCAGGCGACGCGTGAGGTAGCCCGAGTTCGCGGTCTTCAACGCGGTGTCGGCGAGACCCTTGCGGGCGCCGTGCGTCGAGATGAAGTACTGCAGGACGTTCAAGCCCTCGCGGAAGTTCGCGGTGATCGGCGTCTCGATGATCGAGCCGTCGGGCTTGGCCATGAGGCCGCGCATGCCCGCGAGCTGACGGATCTGCGCGGCGGAGCCTCGCGCGCCGGAATCCGCCATCATGAAGATGGAGTTGAAGGACTTCTGCGAGAGCTTGCGGCCCTTGACGTCGGTCGCTTCCTCGCTCCCGAGCTTCTCCATCATCGCCTTCGCCACCTGGTCGTTGGTGCGCGACCAGATGTCGACCACCTTGTTGTAGCGCTCGCCGTTGGTGACGAGACCCGAGGCGTACTGGTCCTGAATCTCCTTCACTTCATGCTCGGCGGAGGCGAGGATCTTGTTCTTCTGCAGCGGCACCACCATGTCGTCGACGCCGATCGAAACGCCGGCGCGTGTCGCATAGTGGAAACCGGTGTACATGAGCTGATCCGCGAACACCACGGTCTCCTTGAGACCGAGCGTGCGGTAGCAGGCATTGATGATTGCCGAGATCGCCTTCTTGGTCATGTCCTGGTTGATGAGATCGAAGGACAGGCCGCGGGGCAGGATTTCGAACAGCAGGGCGCGGCCGATGGTGGTCGCGACCACCCGCGTGTTCTCCGTCATCTCACCGCCTTCCTCGACCTTGCGGACACGCTCGGTGATGCGCACGCTCACGCGCGCCTGCAGGTCGACGCTGCGGCTCTCGTAGGCGCGGTGCGCTTCCTGCATATCACTGAAGTACATGCCTTCACCGCGCGCGCCGATGCGCTCACGCGTCATGTAGTACAGACCGAGCACCACGTCCTGCGAGGGCACGATGATCGGGTCGCCGTTGGCAGGCGACAGGATGTTGTTCGAGGACATCATCAGCGCGCGCGCCTCGAGCTGCGCTTCGAGCGACAGCGGCACGTGCACGGCCATCTGGTCGCCGTCGAAGTCGGCGTTGAACGCGGTGCAGACGAGCGGGTGCAGCTGGATGGCCTTGCCCTCGATCAACACCGGCTCGAACGCCTGGATGCCGAGGCGATGCAGCGTCGGCGCGCGATTGAGCAGCACCGGGTGCTCGCGGATCACCTCTTCGAGGATGTCCCACACCTCGGGTCCTTCGCGCTCCACCAGGCGCTTGGCCGCCTTGATGGTCGAGGCCTCACCACGCAACTGCAGCTTCGAGAAGATGAACGGCTTGAAAAGCTCGAGCGCCATCTTCTTCGGCAGGCCGCACTGGTGCAGGCGCAGCGTCGGGCCCACGACAATGACCGAGCGGCCCGAGTAGTCGACGCGCTTGCCGAGCAGGTTCTGCCGGAAACGGCCCTGCTTGCCCTTGATCATGTCGGCGAGCGACTTGAGCGGGCGCTTGTTGGTGCCCGTGATCGCGCGGCCGCGGCGGCCGTTGTCGAGCAACGCATCGACCGCTTCCTGCAGCATGCGCTTCTCGTTGCGCACGATGATGTCGGGCGCATTGAGCTCCAGCAGGCGGCGGAGCCGATTGTTGCGGTTGATCACGCGCCGGTAGAGGTCGTTCAAGTCGGAGGTCGCGAAGCGACCGCCATCGAGCGGCACGAGCGGCCGCAGGTCGGGCGGCAACACCGGCAGCACCGTGAGCACCATCCACTCGGGCTTGTTGCCCGACTCGATGAAGGACTCGAGGAGCTTGAGGCGCTTCGAGAGCCGCTTGATCTTGGTCTCGGAGCTGGTCGCCGCCATGTCTTCGCGGACCTTGGCGGTTTCCTGGGCGAGATCGAGCGTGCGCAGCAGCTCATAGACCGCTTCCGCGCCCATACGCGCATCGAACTCGTCGCCGTGCTCCTCGATCGCCTCGAGGTACATCTCATCCGTTAGCAGCTGACCGCGCGTGAGCGACGTCATACCCGGGTCGATCACCACGAAGGCCTCGAAGTACAGCACGCGCTCGATCTCGCGCAGCGTCATGTCGAGCATGAGGCCGATGCGCGAGGG
>DATIEU010000147.1:0-10649 GCA_035455565.1 Steroidobacteraceae bacterium
TGGAGGACGTTTCTGCGTGTGACCCTGCCGAAGATACAATGGGGCGTGATCTACGGTGTCATCCTCTGCAACGCGCGCGCCATGGGCGAGTTCGGCGCGGTATCCGTGGTCTCGGGTCACATACGGGGTGTGACGACGACCATGCCGCTGCACGTGGAAATCCTCTACAACGAGTACGACCTGGTCGGTGCCTTCGCCGTCGCCTCGCTCCTGAGCGTGCTGGCGATCATCACCCTCATCCTCAAGACCGCCATCGAGGGACGAGGCGCCGAACGCTCCCCGGACGTACCCGATGTCGCCCGCTGATTCGTGAACCTGCTGCGTTCGCTTGGGCTGGCGACCTGGCTTGCGGCGGGCAGCGTATTGCTGGTGCTGCTCGCCGTCGGCGCCGTCGCGGTCGGCTCGATTCGCCTGGTCGGTGACCTCTCTGAGCGCCAGGCCGTGACGCGCGTGCAACTCGCGGGCGGCTTCGCGCGCGATTATCTCCGGCGCATGAGCGAGGACGTGCTGGGCGCGGCCCGCGTACTCGCCGAACGGCCGACCCTGCAACGACTTCTCAACCAGCGTCCCGATCGCGGCATCGAGCCGGTCCTGAAGCGCTTCTGCGAGGCGGGCAATCTCGACGTCTGCGCCATCACGAGCGGCAATGCGCTGATCGTGCAGACGGGCCCCCCCAGCCCCTGGGAGCAGGTGCGCATCGCGATCGAGGAGCAGGGCGAGCGCTTCGTACTCTCACCGGCCGATGGTGGTCCGCCAATGTGGGGCGCGGTGGCCAACGTTGCCGGCGCCGACCTCTTCAAGGTCGTCGTCATGCGCGTCTCCAACGACCGGCTGCTGCGCGAAATGGCCGACCAGGTCGGTTCGCGCGTGCGCATCGTCAACTACGCAAGCTACACCGCGCCGCAGGACGATCCGTTCACGCCCCTGCATTCGGCCGCACTCTCGGACGGGCAGGGCGCGGCACGCCGCATCGAAGATCCCGACGTCTATGCCGCGAGCCAGGTGGTGGCCGCGCCCACCGGCGAAGTCATCGCGCTGCTGGACGTGGAAATCCCGGCGCGCGAATTCGACCAGGCGGTTTCGGACTTCAGGCGCCGCGTCTGGTGGATTGCCGCCGTGGTCGCCGCGCTCGCGGGTCTCGCCGGCGTGCTCTACGGACGCTGGATCGCGCGGCCGGTGAGCGCACTGCGCGATGCCGCCGTGCGCATCGGCAAGGGCGATTTCACACCAGCCGTACCCGCTGCGGCGGGCCTCAAGGAGATCGGTGCACTGGCTGCGACCATGGAGGACATGCGCCGCAACCTGGTCGAGCTCACCTCGACCATGCGCCGGCGCGAGGCGGAAGCCCAGGCGGTGCTGTCGGGCATCGTCGAAGGCGTCTACGCGGTCGACCAGGAACGGCGCATCCGTTACGTGAATCCACAGGCTGCCAAGCTCCTTGGCCGTGAGCCCGAGCAGATGATCGGTCAGTTCTGCGGCGACGTGCTGCAGCCCGAGGAGCGCAACGGCGCGCGACCCTGCGAACGCGAATGCCCGATCGTCGCGGCGCGCAGCACCGGCCAGGCGCGCTCCGCCGAGAAGATCTGTCGCACCGACGGCACGCGGCGTTCCGTGGTGATCACGAGTGCCGCGCCCGTCGAGGGCCAGCAGGTGCAGGTGATCCGCGACGAAACCGACCTCGAAGCGGTGCGGCGCGCGCGCGATTCCGTGCTCGCCAACATCTCGCACGAGTTCCGCACGCCGCTGGCCGCGCAACTCGCCTCCATCGAGTTGCTGCACGACGGCGTCAACGAGATGACGGGCGCGGAGCAACGCGAGCTCTTCGAGAATCTCGAGCGCGGGTCGCTGCGCCTGATGCGGCTGATCGACAACCTGCTCGAGAGCGTGCGTATCGAGGCGGGACAGCTCGGCATCCGTCGCCAGACGCTGACGCTGCAGTCGGTGGTGGACGACGCGGTCGAATTCGTGCGGCCGATCCTTGCCCAGCGCCGCCAGCAGGTTTCGATCGAGCTGCCCGAATCGCTCCCTGAGCTGGTCGGGGACGAACAACGCCTGGTGCAGGTGTTCGTGAACCTGCTCTCGAACGCGAGCAAGTTTGCGCCCACGGGCTCCGTGGTACGCATCGGCGCGCGCGTCGACGACGGCTCCATCCAGACGTGGGTGGAGGACGAGGGTCCCGGCCTGGGCGTAAGCGATCCTGCGATGCTCTTCGAGCAGTTCCGGCGCGCGGACGATCGCGAGCCGGAGGCGCCCGGGCTCGGGCTTGGACTGTGGATCGTGCGTTCGGTGATCGAGCGTCATGGCGGCACGGTACGGGTCGAGCGCACGCCCGAGGAACGCACGCGCTTCGTCATCCAGCTTCCGGTCGAGACGCCGACGTGAAGCTGTTGCTGGTCGACGACGATCCCGATCTGCTGACGGTGACGAGCTTTGCCCTCCAGCAGGCGGGCTACCTGGTCGTGAAGGCGGACTCGTGCCCGGCGGCGCTGCGGGTATTCGAGAGCGAAAAGCCCGACCTCGCGATCCTCGACATCAACCTGCCCGGGGGCACGGGTTTCGACCTGTGCGCGGCTTTTCGGCGCACCTCGCGCATGCCGATCATGATGCTGACCGTGCGCGGCGAAGAAGAGGACCTGGTGCGGGCGCTCGAGCTCGGCGCGGACGACTATCTCACCAAGCCGTTCAGCCCGCGTACGCTGCTGGCGCGCGTGAAAGCGCTCCTGCGGCGCGCCGGAATGGAGGGCGGGGGCAGCAGCCGCGTGGGTGACCTCGAGCTCGATGCCGGCACGATGCTCCTCAGGATCGGTGAAGACGTCGAGGTCAAGCTCACGCGCCTCGAGACCCGGCTGCTGCAACTGCTGCTCGCGCAGGCGGGACGACCGGTCGCGACCGATCGGCTGCTGCAGCATGTGTGGGGTCACAAGGGCGGCGGCGATCGCCAGCTGCTCAAGCAGCTCGTGCACCGCTTGCGCCAGCGCATCGGCGACGACTCGGAGACGCCACGCTGGATCGAAACGCTACCGGGCGTGGGTTATCGCATCGCTGCTGCGAACGCGCCCGGCAAGAACAATCCGTAGGGCGCTGGGTCCGCCCTCATCACAGTTCGCGCCGTGCGAGCTCCAGCCACTCGCGCTGCACTTTACGATAGTGCTTCGGCGCGAGTTGCGCGCCATCGAGCAACTCCTGCAGCACGCGCCGCGCCTCGTCGCGTTGCCCCTGGCGCTTGAGCAGCTGGCCGTATCGCACGCGCGCCTCGGCGCCAGGATAGTAGTCGCTCAACACCCGGTACTCGGCGGCCGCCTTCTCGAGATTGCCCTCACCCTCGAGCGCGCGGGCATACAGGAGATGGCCGTCGGGTGACTTGAAGTCGGGGTTGTGCGCGATGAGCCGGTCGAGCGTGGCGCGCGCCGCCGCGAAGTCCTGCTTGGCAAATTGCGCACCGGCGAGTCCCAGCAGGAGCTGTGGGTCCTGTTCGTAGAGACCGGTTAATGCGGATCGATAGGTCTCGATGGCTTCGTGGAACTGCCCCTTGTTGAGAAGCTCTTCCGCGAGGCGCCGCCGGCTGTCGACGTTGCCCGAAATCCTGACTTCATTGGCGTACTGGCGCAGGTTCCGGTCGGGGTCGAGTGTGTCGCGCATGGCTGTGGTTGTGCGGCGCGCTGCGCGGCTGTGCTGCAGGCCCGGCAGCACCTCGACCAGCAGGTAGGCTATGGGGCCGGCGAGCGGCAGCAATGCGATGGCCCAGATCCAGAGCGAATTGCGACCGGTGCGGATCACGTGAACGATCAGCAGCACCTGGACGACGATCGAAGCGATCAGAAAGATCACGGCGACTCTCCCTCCGCGGGGCGCGGCAACGCGAACGCGACGACGTAGTCGCCCTGCTCGGTGCCGAGGTTGCCATGTCCGCCCGCGACGACCACGACGTACTGCCGGTTTCCCGCACCGGCGCGATATGTCATCGGCGTCGCCTGGCCCCCTGCCGGGAGCCGGCCTTTCCACAGCTCCTTGCCGGTCTCGATGTCGAAGGCGCGCAGGTAGTTGTCCATTGCGGCGGCTATGAAGACGAGGCCCCCCGCGGTCGCGATCGGGCCGCCGAGATTGGGCGTGCCGAGCGTGCGCGACGGCACGAAGAAGGGCGCGAGGTCGCGTGTCGAGCCGAGGGGCACCTGCCATTTGAGGTCGCCGTTGCGCAGGTCGACCGCGGACAGCGTCCCCCACGGTGGCGCGGTACAGGGCAGGCCGAGCGGTGAGAGCAGCGCTTCGCGTCGCATGCCGTAGGGCGTGCCCGTCTGCAACGCGAACTCCGAGTCCGGGTAATCGCCCGAGCGTGCCATCGGCCGCACGGACTCGGTCGGCAGGAGCGTCACCACCATCGGTAACTGGGTCGAGGGCACGATCGCCCATTGTCGTTCGCTGTCGAAGGCGAAGCTGCCCCAGTTCGTTCCACCGCCGTAGCCCGGATACAGGATCGTTCCCTGCAGACTCGGCGGTGTGTAAATGCCTTCGGAGCGGTAACGGGCGATGAGATCGCGACATTTGCCGCGATCCCAGAAGGTGAGGCCCCACGCATCCTCGGGACGCACGGGCGCGTGGCCGACGAGCGGCTGCGGCAATACGGGGAACGGTTGCGTGGGCCACGCTTGCTCTCCCGCCGTATCGGCGCGCGGCACCGGCCGTTCGACCACGTCGAACAAGGGCGCCCCGGTCTCGCGATCGAACACGAACAGCAGCCCCATCTTCGTGGCCTGGACGACAGCGGCCACATTGCGGCCGTCGCGCACGAGGTCGGCCAACACCGGTTGCGCCGCGACGTCGTAGTCCCAGAGGTCGTGATGCACGAGCTGCTGGTGCCACACGACCTTGCCGGTCGCCGCATTGAGCGCCACGAGCGAATTGGCGTAGCGGTTCGTCCCAAGCCGCTCACCGCCGTAGAAATCGGGACTGGCCGAGCCCGTTGGGACGAACAGCAGTCCGAGCGCGGGATCGACCGACATCACGCCCCAGGCGTTTGCCGCGCCGGTGCGTGCCGCGGCACGCGCGTTCCATTCCGCGCTGGCCGGGTCCGCCGGCTGGGTCGGGATGGGGTCCCAGCTCCAGCGCTGTGCGCCGGTGCGTGCATCGAAGGCGCGCACCACGCCACGTTCGAGGTCCACGGCGCGGTTGTCGCCGATCGCGGCGCCAACGATGACCAGGTCGCGATACACCGCGGGGGGCGAGGTGACCAGGTAGTCGTCGGGATCGCGGATACGCAGCCCGCGCTTGAGATCGACTTCGCCGCGCACGCCGAAATCCCTGCATGCTTTGCCGGTGCGGCCGTCGATGGCGATGAGCCGCGCATCGAGCGTTCCGAAGAGGAGCCGCAGGCCGCATACGCCTGCGGCCTTCGGATAGGGTTCGCGCCAGGCGCTCACGCCGCGGGAGGTCGCTTCGGCGTAGCTCTTGCTACGGTCGATCTTCGGATCGAAACGCCAGCGCTCCTCGCCGCTCGCGCCGTCGAGCGCGATCACGATATTGGTCGGCGTCGTCAGGTAGAGCGTGGCGTCGATCAGGATCGGCGTAGCCTCGAACGCCATCTTGTGCGCGCTCTCAAAACCTTCGCCGAGCTCGCCGGTCCGCTGGATCCAGGCCTGCTCGAGCTCCGTCACGTTGCCGCGGTCGATCTCGCTCAACGTCGAATAACGCTGGCCAAACTCGTCGCCGCCGTAATGCGCCCAGTCGCTGGTTTCCTGGGCGGAGACGGTGGCGGGTGCGATGACAAGTGCGGACAAGAACGCCGGCAGAGTGCGCCGCATCGGGTCCCTTGGTATCTTGGTGTCAGGCGGGTTCCAGTGAACCTCAGGGAGATTGTATGAAATCGATCGTTGCGGCGGCGATTTTGTCTCTAGCGCTGGCCGTGGGGCCCGCCATGGCGGACGAGGATGGGCGATTCTACGCAGGCGCAGGCATCGGCGAATGGCACATGAAGGTCGAAGGGTTCGACAACGGCACGCTGGATGACTCCGACTTGGCTTACCAGATCTTCGGCGGCATCCGCCTGAATCCCTACTTCGCGCTGGAGTTGTACTACTCCAAGTATGGAAAAGTCCGTGACGACATTGTCTCCCTGGGCGACGAAGTCGACCTGACGCTGGAGCTCAGTGGTTATGGGCCATACTTCGTGGGCGTGCTGCCGCTCGGCAGGTTTCAGCTGTTTGCCAAGCTCGGCTACCTCTTCCACTCCTCGAAGCTCAAGGCAGTCTTCAACGACGGCACGATTCAGACCGACACAGGTGACTCTGAAGACGCTGTCTATGGAGCCGGCGTAGGCATGGTAGTGCTTGATGGGCTGGAGCTGCGGCTAGGTTACGAGGTCCTCGATATCTCGATCTTCGACCAGCCCGACGTCATCTGGCTGACGGGCGCCTGGCGCTTCTGAAGGCGGTCCTCACCGCAGGGTCGACACGCAGGATGACGAGCGAAGCGCTCTTTCAGCGCGATGCGTATCTCAGGGCCTGTGAGGCACGCATCCTCGAATGCTCCCCGCAAGGCATCGTTCTCGATCGCACGATCTTCTATCCCATGGGTGGCGGCCAGCCGGGTGACAGCGGCTGGCTGCGTACGGGCGATGGACGCAGCGCGCGCGTTCTCGACACCCGCAAAGGGGAGGGCGGTCGTATCCTGCATGTGCCCGAATCGCCCGCACATGGGCTGGAGGTCGGCGATGCGGTCAGCGCCACGATCGACTGGGAGCGCCGTCATGCGCACATGCGCATGCACACCGCCTTGCACTTGCTGGGTTCGGTCCTGCGCTTCGGCGTGACCGGCGGGCAGATCGCGGTCGACAAGAGCCGCCTCGACTTCGACACCCAGGAAGACATCGATCGCGAGCGGGTTACTGCGGCGCTGAACGAGCTCGTTCGCGCCGATACGCCCGTTGCTTCCCGCTGGATCACGGAGGAGGAGCTGGCGGCACAACCGGAGCTGATCCGCACGATGTCGGTGCGTCCCCCGACCGGCGTCGGGCGCATACGGCTGCTGGAGATTCCCGGTGTCGATCTGCAACCCTGCGGCGGCACGCACGTCGCGCGCACCGGCGAGATCGGCCCGATGCAGGTCATCAAAATCGAAAGCAAGGGCCGGCACAACAAGCGCGTCTACGTGAGCTTCGCCCCGGGAAGCCGGGCGCAGGTCTCGTGAGGCGCGTCGCGCCCGCAATGCTGCCGAAGCGAACCACGCGTGCCATGCGCGCGGGTAAGAGTGCGCTCGTCTGGATGCTGTTGGCCGGTATCCCGTCGGCGCTCGCCGCGGCGGACTCCAATGATTCGGTGCCGGCGCCCGGGGCGCATGACGGCTATCGCCCGCGCATTGGACTCGTCTTGAGCGGTGGCGGCGCACGCGGCGCCGCCCACGTGGGGGTGCTCAAGGCGCTCGAAGAGTTGCACATCCCGATCGATGCCATCTCGGGAACGAGCATGGGTGCGGTCGTCGGTGGTCTCTACGCCGCCGGGATGTCGCCGGATGACATCGAGAAGCTGATCACGTCGATCGACTGGCAGGACGCTCTTAGCGATCGTCCGGCGCGCGAGGATCTCTCGTTCCGCCGCAAGCAGGACGACGTCGATTTTCCGGTGCGTTTGCCGCTCGGCATCAAGGGCGGCAAGGTATTGCTGCCCAGAGGTTTCATCCAGGGTCAGAAGCTGCAGCAGATCCTGCGCTCCGCGACGGTGCCGGTGGCGCACGTCGAAGCCTGGGACGATCTCCCGATCCCGTTCCGCGCGCTGGCCACGGACCTCGAAACCGGCGAAGGCGTGATCCTCGATCATGGCGATCTCACCGCTGCCTTGCGTGCCAGCATGTCGATTCCGGGCGTGTTCTCACCCGTCGAAATCGACGGTCGCCTGCTGGTCGATGGCGGCGTCGCCAACAACCTGCCGATCGAAGAAGTGCGCGCGCTGGGCGCCGACGTGATCATCGTCTCCGACGTGAGCTTTCCGCTGCAGCTGCGCGGCGAGCTCAACTCGGCGATCGACATCTCCAACCAGATGCTCGCGATCATGGTGAGGCGCGAGACCACGCGACAGCGCGCCTTGCTCGGCGGCCGCGACGTGATCATCGAGCCGCCGTTGGGCGATGCTTCCTCGTTCGACTTCTCCAACGTGCGCAGTGCGATCGCCATCGGCGAGCGTGGGACCACGGACCGCGCCGCGCAATTGAACGTGCTGAGTCTCGCGCCGGCGGCGTATGCCGCGTCCGTGGCGCAGCGCAAGCCGCGCGAGACCGTGCCGGCGAGGATCGACTTCGTGCGTGCCGACGAGCGCTCGCACCGCCACGCGAAGATGCTCGAGAGCACGCTCGAGCCGTTCGTGGGCCAGCCCCTCGACGTCGCCGCCCTCGAGCAGAAGATCACCGAGCTCTACGGGCTCGATCTCTTCGAGACGCTCGACTACGAGCTGCTGCGCGACGGCGACCAGGAGGGTCTGCTGCTGCACGCGCGTCGCAAGTCCTGGGGCCCCAACTATGTGCGTTTCGCCCTCAACCTCCAGGACGACTTCGAAGGCAATACCAGCTTCAACGCCGCCGCGCGCTTCATCGTCACGGAGCTGAACGCGCTCGGCGCCGAGTGGCTCACCGACCTGCAGGTGGGGGAGCATCCGCTCATCCGCTCCGAGTTCTGGCAACCGCTCACCTATCCGCCGCGCTACTTCGTCGCGCCGCAGGTCGGCTTCGAAATTCGCAACGTGCCGCTGATCGTGGACCAGACGCGCATCGCGGAATTTCGCGTACGCAATACCGAAGTCGGTCTGGCGTTCGGCCGGGAGCTCGGGACCTGGGGCGAGTTGCGGGCCGGATTGCGGCGCGGCGAGGGGCAGTCACGCGTGCGCATCGGCGACCCGACGCTGCCGGAAACGGATTTCGAGACCGGCGAGTTCTTTGCGCGTTTCGTCTACGACGAGCTCGATAACGTGAACTTTCCGCGCCACGGCGCACAGTTCACCCTGCAGTGGGACGCGGCGCGCGAGGGACTCGGCGACGACCAGACCTCCGATATCCTGAGCATGGACTGGCTCATCGCACGCACCTTCGGACGCCGCGATACGGTGGTGTTCTGGACCTCCGCGGGCTCCACGGTGTCCGAGGCCGATACCACCGCGATCGAAGACTTCTTCACGCTCGGCGGCTTCCTGAGCTTGTCGGGCATCGCGCCCGAATCGATCGCCGGACCCCATTTCGGCATCGGTCGCCTGCTCTACTACCGGCAGATCGGCCGCGAAGGGCCGGGCTTTCTCAATGTCGCAACCTATGCCGGCGTGTCGCTCGAAGTGGGCAATGTCTGGCAGGAGCGCAAGGATGCGAGTCTCGATTCGACGCTGCGCGATGCGAGCATGTTCCTCGGCCTCGACACCCTGATCGGGCCGCTTTACCTCGCGGCGGGAGTGGACAACGGCGGTGAAACCGCGTTCTATCTGTTCCTCGGCCGGCCGTTCTGATTCTCGAGGGTTCTATCGAGTGGCGATCGTTCACCAGCACAACCTGCATCGACCGATCGTGGCCGAGCAACGGCCTTACGGCATCCGCATCAGCCTGCGCGAAGGCGATCCTTTCCGCACTCTCCTCGGTCCTGAATGGCAGAAGTACCACTGGTTTGCGACCGCCCGCGAACGCGATCGCGCGCTCGAGGAGATGAGCCGCAAGCACGAGTACTCGCGCGCCGGCGATCGCCCCGCGCTGATTTTCGTCAAGGTGGAAAAGCTCGCCGAGAGCCGCAGCCTCTAGACGCCTCAGCGCGGGTCGTGCCACCGATCACCTGCACCTTCGCGATCCTCCCAGCCGAGCACACGCCGCGTAACGAGCAGGTAGAGCTTCTTTCCGGTTTGCATCCAGACGCGCGCCGGCAGTGATGGAGTTGCGAGGATGTGCTGCTCGCGCCGGGTGAGCCGCCCGGGACAATAGCTGCGTTTGTGCTTCAACAGGTGCCGGATGTCGTCGTGGGCCAGGGCGCGAAACAGACGGCTGCGTCGGCGTGATACGAGCGCGAGCTGGAAGTCGACCAGCGCCGGATGCCCCGCGGGGGTGACCAGCCAGTTCGGTTCCTTGGCCAGGTCGTTGTGCGCCACCCCGCGCCGATGCAGGCGCCTCAGCAGGTCGAACGATTCGCGGAAATAGCGCGGATCGCTGGGCCGTGCGCGTTGCATCGGCTGGCCCTCGGTCCAACTGCGCACCAGCAGCCCCTGGGCATGCCTTTCGAGCGTGGGAATGCCGGCGATGCCCGCAAGCGCCCGCAACGCGCGGGCTTCGCGCCTGGCGAGATGACGGGCCAGCGGCCGCAGCCACCAGCGTGCGGCACGCGTGTCACGCTCGACCGCCCACGCGCCTGGCCGCTCGATGCGGGTAACCGTGCCGAAGAGATCCGTCTTGAGGCGCATCTCACCCGGGCAGGCTTACGGTTGACGTTGGCCACCACCCTGCAGGTAGTCGACGGTCGCGTACAGCATCGCGCGCAGCCCCACCTGGAGCGCACCCTCGTCGACAAAGAAGCGTGGCGAATGATTGGCGGGCGTCGTCGACAGATCCCGCTCGCGCGGTGTCGCGCCGACGAAGAAGAAGAAGCCCGGCACCTTCTCGGCGAAGTACGAAAAGTCCTCGGCGCCCGTTTCGCGTGGCACTTC
>DATIEU010000148.1:0-4904 GCA_035455565.1 Steroidobacteraceae bacterium
ATGCGATTGATTCGTTCCCGGGTCTCCAGGACCTCGCGGGCGTGGATATCGATGTCGGACGCCTGGCCCTGAAAACCGGCGCTCGGCTGGTGAATCATGATGCGCGAGTGTGGCAATGCGTAACGCTTGCCCTTGGTCCCGCCGGCCAGCAGCACGGCCCCCATGCTCGCGGCCTGGCCAATGCAAATCGAGCTCACGTCGGGCCGGATGAACTGCATGGTGTCGTAGATCGCCAGGCCCGCGCTCACCGAGCCACCGGGGCTGTTGATGTAGAGCGCGACGTCCTTCTCGGGGTTCTCGGACTCGAGGAACAGGAGCTGGGCGACCACTAGGTTGGCCATGTAGTCCTCGACTGGCCCGACGATGAAGATCACCCGCTCCTTCAGCAGGCGCGAGTAGATGTCGTAGGCGCGTTCGCCGCGGGCGGTCTGCTCGACCACCATCGGCACGAGGTTCAGGGCGGTGGGACTCTGTTTGGACATGGATGCTCTTGAGGTTGGGTTAGGAATCAGGTTCCGAAATTCATCAGATCCTTGAACGTCGTCGGCCGGTCGGTGAGCTTGGCGCGCTCCAACAGCCAGTCCACCGCCTGGTCCTCGAGGACCAGGCCTTCGATGTGATGCATCATCTGGTGATTCTCGCGGAAGTTGCGCATCACTTCCTGCGGGTTGTCGTAGGTGGAGGCGATCTCCTCGAGGCGCTCGTTCACGCGCACGCGATCGAGCTGAAGCTTCTCGGAGCGGATGATTTCGCTCACCAGGAGACCGAGCGCCACCCGGCGCTTGGCTGTCTCTACGAAGGGTTCGCGGGGCGGGATCTTGGCCGCATCGCGGACTCCCATGCGGCGCGCCGCATCCACCTGCAACTCGCGGATCTGCCCTTCCACCATCGAGGCCGGGAGCTCCACCGGGTTGGCTGCCAGCAATTGGTCCAGCACCTGGTTTTTCAGCCGCGCACGCACGTTCTGTTCGAGCTCGCGCCGCATGTTGTCGGTCACATCCTCGCGCAGTTTTGCGATGCCACCTTCCTGCACTCCGAAGGCCGCGCAGAAAGCATCATCGAGGGCGGGAATCTCCTGCTCCTCGACCGCCTGGACGTTGATCTTGAAGACCGCGGTCTTACCCGCCACCGCCTTCGCGTGATAGTCGTCCGGAAAGCGCACGTCCACCGACACTTCGGCGCCCGGTTCGCGATCGAGCAGGCCGGTCTCGAACTCGGGCAACATGCGGCCTTCGCCCAGCACGATCCGCGCACCCTGGGCTGAACCGCCCTCGAATGGCACGCCGTCGATGGTGCCTGCGAAGTCGACCAGGACGCGATCGCCATTGCGCGCCGCACGTGTCACCGGCTTCCAGTTGGGACGCTGCTTGCGCAGGCTTTCGATCATCGCGTCGATGTCGGCCTCGGTGACTTCGGCCACCGGTCGATCGACCTTCAGGTTGTCGAGCCCCTTGAGACTGATCTCGGGCACGATCTCGAAGATGGCCGCGTACTTGAGGTCCTCGCCCTCGCCCATGGTGATCGGCTCGATGCGCGGGCCGCCTGCAGGCGTGAGCTTCTCCTGCGCCACCGCTTCGCTGAAACTCGACTGCAGGAACTCGGTCACGACTTCGCGATGGATCTGGCTGCCGAACTGGCGGCGCACCACCTGCATCGGCGCCTTGCCCGGACGAAAGCCCTTGAGCCGCGCGGTGCGCCCGACGTCGCGCAAGCGCTCGTGAACCGCCTGCGCGATGCGCGCAGCCGGCACCTGCACTTCCATGCGCCGCTCGAGCGCGCCCGTCGATTGAACCGAAACCTGCATCAACTCAGGACCTCGCTAGCGGGGTGGAGACTGATTCGCCCGGCGAACTGGTGCGAAAGGAGAGACTCGAACTCTCACGGGTTACCCCACCGGCTCCTAAGGCCGGCGCGTCTACCAGTTCCGCCACTTTCGCCTCGTCGAGCCGCTGACCCCGCGAATTTGCCGGCATTATAGCCGAGCGCGCAGTATGGCGGGCCTTCCCTATGCGCCTTCCGGCGCGGGAAAATTCGCTGTGGGGATTTCGTTAAACGCTCGCGTATGGGAAGGAGTCGTGCCATGAACGAAGACGTCCACATTCTTGGATTCGCGGGCAGCCTCAGGAAGGGCTCCTACAATCGCGCGGCGCTGCGCGCAGCGGGCGAACTGCTGCCGGCCGGTGCGACGCTCGAGCCCTTCGATCTCGAGGGGTTGCCGCTATTCAATCAGGATCTCGAGGGCGAGCCGCACCCGCGGGTGCAGCAATTCAAAACTCGCATCCGCGCCGCCGACGCGATCCTCATCGTCACGCCCGAGTACAACTTCTCGATGCCGGGCGTGCTCAAGAACGCGATCGATTGTGCCTCGCGTCCGTACGGCGACAGCGCCTGGGCGGGCAAGCCCGTCGGCGTCATGGGCTGCTCGATAGGTGGCACGGGCACGGCACGCGCTCAGCTGCACCTCAGACAGTGCTTCGTGTTCCTGAACATGCATCCGGTCATGCAGCCCGAAGTGCTGATCGCCAACGCGACGGAACGCTTCGACGAGAGCGGTCGGCTGACGCACGAGAAGTCGCGCGAATTTATTGCCCGGCTGCTGGCGGAGCTGGCGGACTGGACGCGTCGCCTGCGCGGATGACGGCCATCAGCACGTTCATGTTCTCGATGTAGGCCGCGGTGGAAATTCCCAATCGCGGTGCGGGGTCCGGGAACGGCGAAGTATCGCTCTCGTCTCCAACGTAGGTGGATCGGAAATCGCCCGGCGCAACCGTGCGCGCGCCCTCGCCCCGGTATGGATGACTCGTGTAGGCGAGCGGCGCCGGCCAGTACCCTTCGGCATTGAGTGATGCGAGCACGTCTTGCAAGCGACTCTGCGCGTCAGCTGCCGCGAGCGTTGCGGGCGCCGTGAAGTAGCGTGGAAAACCGCTCGCCTGCCGCGCCTGCAGTGGCGAATCCTTGACCGCCTCAGCAGGCGATAGCGCTCGCGCCGCTTCGTAGCTCGCCTGCAACGCCGCGACATCGATCGGCCGGAACGCCGAATAATGTGCGAGTGTCGCCTGGTGATCGTAATCGGCGTAGTAACGGCCGTTGACGACGTTCGAGCCGGTGCGATGGACGAATAACGCTTTGTTCGTCCCCAGCTCCACGAAAGTTGGGTGCGTCCCTTTCCGCATATTCCATTCCGGTGGTGTGCGTGTGCTCTCGAGCCAGGTCAACGCCGCGGGGATGCCCTCGAGGAACCGCGGCTCACCGGTCAGCCGGTGGAAGCGGATGAGATGGCCGATGTTGCGCGCGGTCTGATCGGTGACCAATGCCTGCGGCTCGTACGTGCGCGCGCCCGCGGGCTCGAGGTCCAGTGTGTACTGCAATGCCCAGCCGGCCTGCGGTGGCGCTTGCTGGGACGCGCGAAAGAATTCCATGCCGCGCTTGATCGGCGCGAGCAGGCGCTCGTCGCCCAGCACCTGATAGCACAGGACCAGGAAGTCGATGTTCTCAGCCGTGACTTCGTCGTTGAAGGTGAGATAGGCGCTGTAGGCTGGGCTCCCGGCGGCCCCGGTCGGATAGCGTTGCGGCCAGCCGCCCACCTGGTACTGGCTCGCGAGCACGAACGCAATCGCTTTGTCGAGTGCGGGTTTGTAGCGCCCGTCGTGCTTTTCGACGTAGAGACGCAGG
Organism: Steroidobacteraceae bacterium; assembly: GCA_035455565.1. Lineage (GTDB taxonomy): Bacteria > Pseudomonadota > Gammaproteobacteria > Steroidobacterales > Steroidobacteraceae > DATBVX01. The sequence goes on from DATIEU010000148.1 coordinate 3,673, forward strand.
AGAAACTTGGCCGCCTCGGACGTGACCTGGTCGTCGAACGTGCCGTTGTCGGAGTAATGCTGAAATTCCTCGAGCCGCCAGCCATTGCGGCCAATCGTCCCGTACCACTCGCGCAGCGACTCCGCACCCGCGAAATCGACCATGTAGTTCCAGCCGCCGGACGGAAGCTGTCCGCGCACCAGGGCGGCCGCGACGGCTTCCGCGGCCGCGTAGTAATACGCATCACCGGTTGCATGGTACGCATCGAGGAACAGGTGACCCATGCTCGAAGTGCCGGGTGCCTGGATCCAGATCATGCTCGGGCGCGCCTCCATTTCACCCCAGCGACGCGAGAAGTCCGGCAGGTACGACCAGACGTACCCGCCGCTGCGACTCACCTTATGGACCATGAACTGCGTGGCGCGCTTCATGGTCTGCAGCACGCGCGCGTTGGGAGCGGTTTGCGCGGGATACGCGCCGCTGCTGATAAGAAGGACGAGCGCTGCGAAAGCACTCGTGCAGCGTTGCATCACTTGGTAACCTTCCCGCCCTTGCACCGCGCCCGACTCATCGACAGGCAGCATTCATGCACAAGTCCTCGCTCCTCGGGACGACCCTCGCGACTTTCGCGCTCATCGGTTGCTCGACCGTGACACAGAACGCTCCATCGCTGCCGGCTACGGCGCCCGCCGCGGCGGCGGAATCGAACCCGCTGCTCGCGCCATGGAGCGGCCCGTACGGAGGCGTGCCGCCATGGAATGAAGGCACGCCGGAACGCTACCGGAGCGCACTCGATGCTGCAATCGCCATGCAGGCGGCGGAATACGAAGCGATCGAAAAGAATGCGGCCGCGCCGACGTTCGACAATACGTTCCTTCCCATGCAGGACTCGAGTCGCACGCTTGCCCGCGTTAACGCGATGTTCGGCGTGATGACGAGCAACATCAACACGCCCGAATACCAGGCCCTCAACAAGGAAGTGGCGCCCAAGCTCGCGGCAGCGCGCGACAAGATCCTTCTCAACGAGCGCCTTTTCGCACGCATCCAGGCCGTACATGCGGCGCGCGCGAGCTCCGGTCTCACAGCCGAACAGACCCGGCTCGTCGAGCGCACCTACGATCTCTACCGGCGTTCCGGCGCGCAGTTGAGCGCCGAAGACAAGAAGAAGCTCGAAGACATCAATCAGCAGCTGGCGAGCCTGTTCGCCGAGTTCTCTGAGAAGGTGCTTGCGGACGAGAACACCTGGGTCGTGC
>DATIEU010000149.1:0-3534 GCA_035455565.1 Steroidobacteraceae bacterium
ATGGCCGAGCAGGTGGTGACCTCCCTCGACGAGCACGATCGGCTGATCGCCTACGTACTGGGACTCTCGCATGCGCTCAACATCGCCTTCTTCACCGCGCTGGCCGAGAGCGGTGAGGCGGCTCCACACCTCGCGCGCCTCTCGAGCACGACGTTCGATGCACAGCTCGACGTCGCAAGCCGCGTTGCCTCCGAGAGCCCGGCGCTCTATTTCGAGATCCAGAGTCTCAACGCGTACGGCGATGACTCGCTGCGCGCGCTCGAGGCTGCCGTCGCGCGCCTGCGCCACATCGTTTCGGGCCGCGACGAAGCGCAGTTCGTCGGTCTCATGACGCGCGGCAAGTCCTATCTCGACGGGCGCAGCGCGATGCGCGCGCAGACCTGATGAGGCTCGGCAGGAGGGATCGCATGGCGCGCAAGGAATCGAAGTCGGCGGGGCCGGGGGCGCGGCGTGGGACGGAAGAGGAATTGCGGGAGCTCAAGGAGCGGCTGCGCACACTCACCGACGAAGCCGCGAAGAACGAAGTGATCCTGCGCAAGACGCAGGAGCGCGAGCTCGATCTGCTGCGAGCCGAATCGTTACCCGCATTGCTGAGCGTGATGGTGAGCGGCCTCGGCGATTCCTACACGCTCGATGCCGTGACGCTCGTGCTGGTCGATCCACAGCACGAGATCCGTCATCTCCTCATCGGCGGCGGCCAGCGGCTCGAGGACTTTCCGGACGTGTTCTTCGTCGAAAGCCTGGCGGGCATGGCGCCGCCCTTTGCGACGCTGCAGCGTCCCTGGCTCGGTCCCTATGTCGGCCCCGATCACCAGCTGGTCTTCCCGCAAGGCCGGCCCCTCAAGAGCGTGGCGCTGATTCCACTCGCGCGCCGCGATCGCCTCACGGGCACGCTCAATTTTGGCTCGCTCGATCCCAAGCGCTTCACGCGCCATCACGCGACCGATTTCCTGGCGCACCTGGGCAGCATTGGCGCGGTGTGCCTCGAGAACGCGGTCAACCGCGCCCGGCTGCTGCGCAGCGGCATGACCGACTTCCTCACCGGCTGGCACAACCGCCGCTACCTGCACACGCGCATCAAGGAAGAGCTGGCGCGTGCGCAGCGCCATTCGACCCCGGTCGCTTGCCTCATGATCGACGTCGATCACTTCAAGCAGATCAACGATGCCTACGGTCACCTCGCGGGCGACCACGTGCTGCGCGAGCTCGCGCAGCGCATCGATGGCCAGATCCGCGGCAGTGATACGGCCGCGCGCTTCGGCGGCGACGAGTTCGCGATCCTGCTGCCCGAAGCGACTGCGGACGAGGCGACCCGGCTCGCCGAGCGTATCCGGCAGATCGTCTGCTCCGACCCCGTCGAGGTCGGGCCGGAGCGCTTCCACACGCTGTCGTTGTCGATCGGTGTCGCGGCCGTCAATCCGGGACGGAGCGACCGCGACCTCAAGGCCATCGCGGATGGATTGCTCGCCGAGGCAGATGCGGCCCTGTATCGAGCCAAGGCGCACGGACGCGGGCGCGTCGAGTCTTCGCGCGTGGCGCGCGCCTAGGCGATGAACCGCTGACGGCGCATCAGCACGAGAAAAAGCGGCACGCCGATCATCGCGGTGAGCGCACCGACCGGCAGCTGTCGTGGCGCGATCACGGTTCGGGCCAGCAGGTCCGCGAGTACCAGGAGCACGCCCCCCAGGATCGCCGAAGCCGGGATCACGACGCGGTGATCGCTGCCGAGAAGCATCCTGACGAGATGCGGAGTCACCAACCCGACGAAGCCGATGCTGCCCGCGGTGGTCACGGCCGCTGCGGTGAGCACGGCACCCGCGACGAACAAGCTCGCACGCACGCGGCCCAGGGGCAGTCCGAGGGCGCGCGCCTCGAGTTCGCCGCGCGCCAGCAGGTTGAGCGTGCGCGAAAAGAGGAGCGCCAGCACCAGTCCCGGGACCAGCACGGCGATCACGCGCGCGGGCGAGATGCTGGTGGAGAGATCGCCCATCAGCCAGAACACCATGCCGCGCAGCCGGCTTTCGCTGCCGAGCGCGAGCATCAGACTCACGATCGCGCCACATCCTGCAGCCACGACGACGCCCGTGAGCAGCAGGCGTGTCGGAGTCCAGCCCCCCGCGCCATGTGCGAGCGCGAATACCAGCAGCGTCGCCGCGAGCGCGCCGACCGCCGCGCCCGCATCGATCCAGATGCCGCCGAGTCCCGCCAGCATCGCACCCAGTGCGGCCACCGCGGCGCCACCGGACACGCCCAGGATGTAGGGATCGGCGAGCGGATTACGCAGCAGCACCTGCATGAGCACGCCGGCGAGCGCAAGCGTCGCCCCGGTGGCGAAAGCGCACAGTGCGCGCGGCAACCGCAACTCGAGCACCACCGCGCGGGCCAGTGAATCCTCGCCCCCGACCAGGCCGCGCCAGAGCTCGGCCGGCTCGAGTGCCGTGCTGCCGATGGAGACCGCCGCCGCCAGGCTCAGGACGGCCGCTGCTGCCAGGAATGCGAACGACAGGACGAGTGGGGGGCGCTTCATGGGCGGCCGTATTGCTTGTTGCCAGCAGAGTACGGGCGCGTTGCGGTGCGTGTCGAGAGCGAGGACTACTGGCGGACACCGGTAGTATGAAAGAATGGCCACGGGCGGGATTTCTCATGGCTGACTGGATCGACTCCGACGGTTTCCGGGCGAACGTCGGCATCATTCTGATGCGCGAAGGCGGCGAGCTCTTTCTCGGAGGGCGTACCGGCGGACGCGGCTGGCAATTTCCGCAGGGCGGCGTGCGCCGCGATGAACCGGTCGAGCAGGCGCTGTATCGCGAGCTGGGCGAGGAGATCGGGCTCGAGGAGGGCGATGTCGAGGTGCTCGGCAGCACGCGCTCGTGGCTACGCTATCGCCTGCCCTCGCAGTTCGTGCGTCGCAACTCACGTCCCGTCTGCATCGGTCAGAAGCAACGCTGGTTCCTGCTGCGTTTCAAGTCATCCGAGGATCGATTCCGCCTCGATTCGACTGCGCAGCCCGAGTTCGAGCGTTGGCGCTGGGTGCCCTACTGGACCCCCGTGCAGGAAGTGATCTACTTCAAGCGGCGCGTGTATGCACGCGCCCTGCACGAGCTTGGCGAGCTCGCGTTTCCCCAGGGCTTGCCCCCGTATCCCGCCGACTGGCCGACACAACTGACCCAGCAGAGGGGCGTCGCCAGATCGCGACGTTCGGACTGAAACCGGGCTGTGAACGCGACTTGCGTCATGCCCCGCACGCGGATGGCTAAGGTAATCTAGCGCCTCTTTTTTTGGAGGTGCGCGCACCCACATGCCCGTCGAAGCGCCGAACCTGGTCATCCGGATGCAGCGCCCGTGGCTGCGCCGGCTTATCTGGATCTTCGGGCTCGCCGTGCTGCCGGTCGCCTTCTACCTGGTGTACGAGTTCGGCCGCTTCGATGGCGGTTACGACCGGCTCACCGTCAGCCAGCATCGGCGCGAGCTCGAGGTCGAGATCGAGCGCCTGCAGAAAGCCAACGCGGAATTGCGCGCCCAGGTGGCGGAGCT
>DATIEU010000150.1:0-20836 GCA_035455565.1 Steroidobacteraceae bacterium
CGCGCGCGCCGCGTACCAGATCGGCGTGCTGAAAGCGATCGCCGAGCTGGTGCCGGCGGGCAGTCCCTGCCCATTCCGCGTGATCTCGGGAACCTCCGCCGGCGGCGTCGCGGCGGTGGCGCTCGCCAGCCGCATGGCCGACTTTCGCGGCGCGGTGGCGGGGCTCGAGCAGGTGTGGGCGAACTTTCGCGTCGAGCAGGTGTTCCGCGCCGACACTGTGAGCATGTTGCGCGCGGGTCTGCACTGGCTTCTGTCGTTCGTGTCGAGCGGCTTGCTCCTGCCGCCGCCCAAGTCGCTGCTCGACAACGCCCCGCTGCGCGAGCTCCTCGCGCGCAGCCTTTCCTTTCGCGGTGTGCGCCGCTCCATCAGCCAGGGCCGGCTCCTCGCGCTCGGCATTTCGGCCACCGGTTTCAGCAGTGGTCGCTCGATCGCATTTTTCGAGGGCGCGCCGCACATCGCCGAGTGGGAGCGCGTCGCAAGTTGCGGACAGCGCACGCACCTCAACCTCGGACACCTGATGGCGAGTCTGTCGATTCCGTTTCTCTTCCCGGCGGTGCACCTGCAAGGCGAGTACTTCGGCGACGGCGCGATGCGCCAGACGAATCCGCTGAGTCCCGCCATTCACCTGGGCGCCGACCGCTTGCTGGTGATCGGCGTGCGCCAGCGCGGCCTGCGCAGCGCGTTCGGCTATATGCCCGGGGGCATCGCCCCGACCGCGGGGCAGATTTTCGGCTACATGCTCGATACGCTGTTCATGGACCAGATCTACGCCGATCTCGAGCAGCTCGAGCGCCTCAATCACCTGTTGCAGTTCGCACCGGCCTCGTTCGCCGGGCTGCGTGCCATTCGCGCGCTGGTGATCGTGCCGAGCCGCGATCCGCTCGAGATCGCCAGCCGGCACAGCACGGAACTGCCGCGCCCGGTGCGTGCGCTGTTGCGCACGATGGGCGCGTCGGCGTCGGCCACCAGCTCGCTGGCGAGCTATCTCATGTTCGAGTCCGGCTACACGCGCGAGCTGATCGCGCTCGGCTTCGCCGATGCGATGGCGCGGCGCGATGAGGTGAGCGATCTGCTGTTCGGCGCACCCGGCGCCGGCAAGCCCGCGCCACAACCCGTGCGCGATCTCCTCGCCGACGAGCGCATCCAGGCGTCGTAGCGGGCTCTTCGTCTAGCCGGTCGACTGGAGCGGGGCGGGAGGATCGCTCAGGCTCTCGGGAAGCGCGTTGTGGCGCGCCATGACGTGCGGGTAGTTGCTGCGGAAGCGCTCCGCTAGTCGCTCGGCGAGGTACACCGAGCGATGCTGACCGCCGGTGCAGCCGATCGCGACGGTGAGATAGCTGCGATTGTTGCGCTGGAACTCCGGAATCCGTCCCTCGATGAAGCGCGCGATCTCATCGATCAGCTTGCCCACCTCCGGATGCGACTCGAGGAAGCGCGCGACTTCGGGGGCGCGACCATCGAGCCGGCGCAGATTCTGTTCCCAGTACGGGTTGGGGAGCGTGCGCGAATCGAACACGAAATCCGCATCCGCCGGCAGCCCGTGCTTGAAACCGAACGACTCGAACATGATCGAGAGCCGCCCCTCGTGCCGCTGCTCGACGCGCTTGCGGATCAGCTCGCGCAGCTCGTGCACACTCATGCGAGTGGTGTCGATGACCAGGTCGGCATAGTCGATCAGGGGTTCGAGGAGCCGGCGCTCGGCGGCGATCGCCTCGCGCAGGCTCACGCCGTCGCGGCTCAGCGGATGCTTGCGGCGCGTCTCGCCATAGCGATTGAGCAGGGCATCGTCATCCGCGTGCAGGAAGAGCACTTCACACGCGATGCCGCTACGCCTCAGTTCCTGCACCAGCGTCGGCACCGTCGCGATCTCGGCCGGCCGATTGCGCGCATCGAGTCCCACGGCGGTGCGTGCGTACGCGGGCTCGGGGCTGTGCACCGTGTGAGAGATGAAGGGCTTGAGGAGCGCCGCGGGAATGTTGTCGATGCAATAGAAGTCGAGGTCCTCCAGCATGTGGAGGGCCACGCTCTTGCCCGATCCTGAAAGCCCGCTGACGATGATCAGGCGCATGGCCGGACTTGCCCGAGCACCTAGCTCGGTCGACTCTTCTGCGCCTCGTCCGCGTGATGGTCCGTGAGCTTTTCCTTGTGCTTCTTCACGCGCCGGTCGAGCTTGTCCGCAAGCGCATCGATCGCCGCATACATGTCCTGGTCCACCGCGTCCGCGTAGATCTTGCCGCCGCTCACCGACACGGTTGCTTCAGCCTTCTGCCGCAGCTTTTCCACCGTCAGGATGCAATGCACATCGATGAGCGAATCGAAGTGACGCACGATGCGTTCGAGCTTCTTGCTCACGTAACCACGCAGTGAGGGCGTGATCTCGACGTGATGACCGGTGAGATTGAGCTGCATGGATCTCTCCTAGCTTGCGTTGCTCAGCGGGCATTGGCTGCACGCTTGCGCTCGTTCGACGGCGCAAGCGACATCGCCTCGCGGTACTTGGCGACCGTGCGGCGCGCGACCGGGATGCCCTCCTGAGAGAGGATTTCGGCGATTCGGCTGTCGCTCAGCGGGCTGGCGGGGTCCTCCTGTGCAATGAGTTTGCGGATCTTGGCGCGGATGGCGGTCGAAGAAGTCTCGGTGCCGTCCTCGCCGGCCACGTGGCTCGAGAAGAAATGACGGAACTCGTACACGCCGCGCGGCGTGTGCATGTACTTGGCGGTGGTGACGCGCGAGATGGTCGATTCGTGCATCTGCACGGCCTCGGCGACGTCGCGCAGGATCATCGGCTGCATCGCTTCGTCGCCTTGCTCGAAGAAGGCCGACTGGCGTTGCACGATGCAGCGCGCGACCTTGAGCAGGGTGTCGTTGCGGATCTCGAGGCTGCGCAGCAACCAGCGCGCTTCCTGAAGCTGTGCGCGCAGCGACGCATGGTCAGCGGAACGCCCGAGCATGCCGGCATAGCTCTGGTTGACGCGGATGCGCGGCAGCGTCGCGGGGTTGATTTCGACCGTCCAGCCGGAATCCGTGCGCCGCACGAACACGTCCGGCACCACGTATTCCGCGGTCGAGGCGTGAATGGCGGAGCCGGGTCGCGGATGGCACGCGCGCAGCAGCGCGAGCGCATGCTCGAGCTCCTCGTCGGTGATGCGCAGTTGCCGCTTGAGAATGCTGAACTGCTGACTCGCGACCTCGTCGAGATGGCGCTCCGCCAGCGTGTGTGCGAGCGCGAGGCCGGGGGTCTCCGGCTCGAGTTGCTTGAGCTGCAGGCCGATGCACTCACCGATCGAGCGCGCGCCGACCCCGGCGGGATCGAGACTCTGCACCTGCGTGAGCACGCGTTCGACGTCCGCGACCTCGCAAGTCACATCCGGCAGCAGGCCCTGGCGGATCTCGTCGAGGCTGTCGATCAGGTAACCGTCGTCGTTCACGGCGTCGATGATGGCCAGGCCGATAGCCTGGTCGCGGGGCTCGAGGCGCGCCAGCTCGAGCTGCCATACCAGATGGTCCTGCAGCGTTTGCCCGCGCTCATCGGCGAATTCCTGCGAGCGGTCCGAATCGCCGCTCCACGGCGTTTCCGATGGACCAGTGGTCTGCTCGGCCCAGGCATCGTCCGCGATTTCGACTTCTGCCGGCCGCTCTTCAGAGGGTTCCTGGCCCTCGGGCTGCGACTGCTCCGAGGTCGGGGATTCGGGCGTGCCGGTGACCTCGGGAAGCTCATCGAGCGACTCGAGCATGACGTTGCTCTCGAGCGCCTGGCGGATGTGCGCCTGCAGGTCGAGTGCGGGCAGCTGCAGAAGGCGAATCGCCTGCTGGAGCTGCGGGGTCATCGTCAGTTGCTGACCCAGCCTGAGCTGCAGCGTCGCTTTGAGCATCGGGAAATGAAAGGATCCTTGAACGTCCGCCAGCTTATAACTTGAAGTCCGCGCCTAAGTACACCTCACGGACCTGTGGATTGGCAAGAATCTGTTCCGCGGATCCTGAAGCAATTACCGTCCCCTGATTTACAATATACGCGCGCCCGCAAATTCCCAGCGTTTCCCGCACGTTGTGGTCCGTGATGAGCACGCCGATGCCGCGCTCGATCAGGTGGCGGATGATGCGCTGAATGTCGATCACCGACAGCGGGTCGACCCCCGCAAAGGGCTCGTCCAGCAGCACGAAACGCGGTTCCGCGGCAAGCGCGCGCGCAATCTCCACGCGCCGACGCTCCCCGCCCGACAGGCTGATCCCCAGGCTCGCCCGCACGTGGCCGATGTGCAGCTCCTCGAGCAATCCCTCCAGTCGCTCGCGGCGTTGTTGCCCGTCGAGCTCCGCGCGTGTTTCGAGGATCGCGAGGATGTTGTCCTCCACGGACAGCTTGCGAAACACCGACGCTTCCTGCGGCAGGTAACCGAGGCCCAGCTGCGCGCGCCGATGCATCGGCAGCTGCGTGAGCTCGTTCTCGTCGATGAAGATGCGGCCCTTATCGCAGCCGATGAGACCCACGATCATGTAAAAGGCCGTGGTCTTGCCAGCGCCGTTCGGCCCGAGGAGCCCGACCACTTCGCCGCTCGCCACTTCGAGCGACAGGTCGCGCACGACCTGGCGCTTGCGATAGCTCTTGGCGAGCCCATGCACGCTCAGCGTGCTCATTGCGGGCGATCCGCCTCGGGCTTCTTCTGCTCCTCCACGCTGCGGGGGTTGATCGTGATGCGCACGCGCTCCTGGCCTTGGGCGCTCGCCTCAGCGAGCACTCGCTGGTCGCGGATGCTGTACACCAGCGTCTGGCCATGAATGTCGTTGCGGCCGTCGGTGAGATAGGCATCCTCCACGAGTTGCACGTTGCCGGCGGTGAAGTCGTATTCGATGCGCCCAGCGCGGCCCTTGGCGATGTCCTCGGTGTCCTTGAGCTTCTGCTCGAAGGTGGCCGGAGCCCCGGTGATCAGCGCCTTGGCGATCTGGTTGTTGACGAAGGTGACCTCCGCTTCGCTGGAGGTGAGCGAGCCGCCGTCGACATGGATGCGCACATCGCCGCGAAACTCCCAGCGGCTGTTCTCGAAGTTCAACCCCGTGGCGGTCGCTTCCTCGGCCTCAACCTGTACGGTGCCCTGGACGATGCGCACCTGGCGGAAGCGCAGCGTGTTGTTCTTGTAGTCGAAGTCCGAGGAGGCTGCATCGAGCGAGATCGGCAGGTCCGACTGCCGCGGGCCGGCGCCGTAGGCCGGCACTGTAGCGGCGACGCCCAATGCCAACACCAGCGCGAGGCATGCGCGGCGCCAGGAATTAACGCGAGGGAACGAAGCGACCATGCACGGTTGATTCTAGCTGCAGCTTTTCGGCCTTCAAATCCGCCACCAGCCCCATCGTGCTCAGGCGCCTGTTGCCCCACTCGATGTCGACGCGATCGCGCGTCGAGGCGATGTTCGTTTCGGTGTTGAGCATGAGTCGCTCGGTGCGTATCACCGCCGGCTCCGAGTCCTCGGGCGGCTTACCTACGATGCGCACGTTGCCAGAGAGATTGAGCACTTTCGATCCCGGGGGTACGAAGCCACGTGCCGCGGTCACCCGCCAATCGTTGGCGCCGGGTGCGTAATAGGACATCGCCAGCTCATCGAGCTCGATGCCGCCGTCGAACGGTCGCTCGCGGATCTCTTTGGCATCGAGGCGATAGAGCGGCAAGCCGTCCTCGCCGGTCTCGATGATACGTGCGCCGCTCATGAAGTAGCCGGGCTGCAGCGGTTCGGTCGGCGTCTCGGGCCGCTCCGGCGCGGGGCGCCGCTCCTTGTTGAGCACGCTCACCGCGACCACGATGATGAGTGCGGCGATGACGAAGATTCTCCAGATCATGCGCGCTCTCCGGACGCGGCCAGAAGCCAATCGCACACTTCGCGCACCGCGCCGCGACCGCCGCTCGCGCTCGTGACCCGATCGGCGACCCGCAGCACGTCCGGATGCGCATCCGCGACCGCAACTGCGTGGCCGACGGCGCGCATGAGTGGCATATCGGAAGTGTCATCGACAACGCACAGCGCATCGGCCGCGTTCAGGCCAAGGCGCCCGAGGAGGCGCCCGAGGGCGGCCACCTTGTCGTCGCATCCCTGCTCGAGATGGGTGATGCGGAGTTCGCGGCAACGTGCGATCACCGCGTCCGCTGTGCGCCCGGAAATGACCCCAACGCCGATCCCGGCTTGCATCACCCGCTTCAAACCAAGCCCGTCGCGCACGTGGAAGACCTTCAGCTCCTCACCCTTCGGGCCGTAATACAGGCGGCCATCGGTCAGGACACCGTCCACGTCGAGTACCAGGAGGCGGATGCGCTCGAGCGGCGTGCGGGCGGCAGACACCGCTACATGACTCCGGCGCGCAGCAGATCGTGCACGTTCAGGGCGCCGACCAGGACGCCATCGGCATCCACGACCGGCAGCGCCGTGATCGAGTGAAGCTCCATCAGATGCACCGCTGCGGCGGCGAGCTCTTTCGGGCGAATGGCCTTACCGCCCCGGGTCATGACTTCGCCCATGCGCGTCTTGTGCACGTCGAGCTGCTTGTCGAACGCCCGACGCAGATCACCGTCGGTGAACACGCCGACCAGGCGCCGCTGGTCATCGACGATGGTGGTCATCCCGAGAGCCTTGCGCGACATTTCCACGAGCCCCTGCGCGAGCGGCGTGTCCGCCGTGACCATCGGCACGTCCTTGCCGGTGCGCATGATGTCTTCGACGTGCAGCAGGAGGCGCCGCCCAAGGCTGCCACCGGGGTGCGAGCGCGCGAAATCCTGCTCCGTGAACCCGCGGCACTTGAGGAGTGCGACCGCCAGTGCATCGCCCATCGCGAGCGTGGCGGTAGTGCTCGCGGTTGGTGCCAGGTTCAGCGGGCAGGCTTCCGCCGGCACGCTGACATCGACGTTGACCGTGGCCGCACGCGCGAGCGTCGAATCAGGATTGCCGGTGAAAGTGATGAGCGGGATACCCAGGCGGCGGATATGCGGCACGAGCGTGGCAATTTCAGCGGTCTCGCCCGAATTCGAAATGGCGAGCACCACGTCCTGGCGCGTGATCATGCCGATGTCGCCGTGACCGGCTTCGGCCGGATGCAGGAAGAAGGCCGGTGTCCCGGTGCTCGCGAGGGTGGCGGCGATCTTGCTGCCGACGTGGCCCGACTTGCCCATGCCCGTCACGACCACGCGGCCCTTGCAGTCGAGGCACAGCCGGCACGCTTGCACGAAGCTGCGATCGAGACGCGGCACGAGCGCGCTGACCGCTTCGGCCTCGGTGCTGAGCGCCTGCCGGCCGAGCTCGAGCAGGGTGTCGTCGGCCAGCGGGGCCGGCGGGGGGCTCGCAGAATGCGTGTCAGGGGCCATGTGGGTGGCGCTGATTCGGGCGGACATCATACCTCGCCGCATCGTCGGCCCGCGCGTCGCGATCCCGGCCTTGGTTTCGAGACCCGGTCGAATTCATTAATATCCGCGGGCCCATCTATGACACAGGCAATGGATGCGTCCATGACCGCCGAGCAGGTCGCCGAGCTGATCCGTGCGGGCCTTCCCGAGGCCGACGTGCGCGTGGCAAGCGATGACAGCACGCACTTCGAAGCGCAGATCATTTCCGCGGCCTTTACCGGCAAGCGCAGCCTCGCCCGCCACCAACTGGTATACGCCACCCTGGGCGAGCTCATGGGACGCGAGATCCATGCGCTGTCGATCCAGGCGTATACGCCCGAGGAGTGGCGCGCCCGCGGCGCCGGCGCGCCGCGCTAAGACATGGACAAGCTGCAGATCAACGGCGGCATCGCGCTCGAAGGCGAAATCCGCATTTCGGGCGCCAAGAACGCGACGTTGCCGATCCTCGCCGGTGCGTTGCTAGCGGACGGCTCGGTGACGGTCGGCAACGTCCCGCACTTGCAGGACGTTACCACGACCATCGAGCTGCTCGGGCGCATGGGCGTGAGCGTGACGGTGGATGAGCGCATGCGGATCGAGGTCGATCCGACCACGATCCGCGAATACTTCGCCCCGTACGAGCTCGTCAAGACGATGCGCGCCTCGATCCTGGTGCTCGGGCCGCTCGTGGCGCGCTTCGGCCACGCGGATGTCTCGCTCCCCGGCGGCTGCGCGATCGGCGCGCGCCCCGTGAACATTCATGTCGCGGGGCTGCAGGCGATGGGCGCCGACATCCACATCGAAAATGGTTACATCCGCGCGCGCGCCAAGCGGCTGCGCGGCGCCCGGCTGGTGCTCGAGACCGTGACGGTGACGGGCACCGAAAACCTGATGATGGCGGCGACACTCGCCGATGGTGAATCGGTGATCGAAAACGCCGCGCGCGAGCCAGAGGTCGTGGACCTCGCGAACTTCCTCATTTCGATGGGCGCGAAGATCGAGGGCGCGGGCACCGATACCATCTCGATCCAGGGCGTCGAGCGACTCACGGGTACGCACTACGAGGTGCTGCCGGATCGCATCGAGTCCGGCACCTATCTGGTCGCCGGCGCGATCACCGGCGGTCACGTCAAGCTCAAGAACACGCGGCCCGATCATCTCGATGCGGTGGTGGCAAAGCTGCGCGAAGCCGGCGCGCGCGTGGAAACGGGCGACAGCTGGATCGAAATGGATATGAGGGGCAAGCGGCCGCGCGCGGTGGATGTGCGCACCGCGCCGTACCCGGCGTTTCCCACCGATATGCAGGCACAGTTCGCAGCGCTCAATACCGTCGCCGAAGGTGTCAGCACGATCACCGAGACCATCTTCGAGAACCGCTTCATGCACATGCTCGAGATGCGGCGCATGGGAGCGGAGATCCGCCTCGAGGGCAATACCGCGATCATCCGCGGCGTGCCCAAGCTCACTGCCGCGCCGGTGATGGCGACCGATCTGCGCGCCTCGGCGAGCCTGGTGCTCGCGGGCCTGGTCGCCGACGGCACCACGCATGTCGAGCGCATCTACCACATCGACCGCGGCTACGAGTGCATCGAGGAAAAGCTCCAGCAGCTGGGCGCCCAGATCAAGCGCGTTCCGGACTGAGAAGCACTTTCCTGCTATTGCGGGCGTTCGGAGATCGGAATCGAATAGTCGAATGCCTGGCCGCGGCGGATGCCGCGCACGTGCACCTTCTTGCCGGGCATGAGCCTGGCGACGTGCGCCCGTGCCTGCACTGAGGTCTGGATCTGCTCATCATCCATGTGAGTGATCACGTCGAAGTGTCGCAGACCGGCGCGCTGCGCTGGGCTGTCCGGTCTCACGACTGCGACCAGCACACCACTGCCATCGGGCACGCCAAGCGCCTGCGCGAGCGAGGGCGACAGGTCCTCGGTTTCGACACCCATCCAGCCGCGGATCACGCGACCGTTGCGCAGGATCTCCTGCGTCACGCCGCGCACCAGGTCGACCGGGATCGCGAAGCTGATGCCCTCGATGCCGGCATTGCGCGCGAGCACCGCGGTGTTGATGCCGACGAGCTCACCGGCCGTGTTCACCAACGCACCACCCGAATTGCCGGCGTTGATCGCGGCATCGGTCTGGATGAAGTTTTCGAAGTCCGCGACCATCCCGTAGAGGCCGCGACCGGTCGCGCTCACGATGCCTTGCGTCACGGTCTGACTGAGACCCACGGGGTTGCCGATGGCCAGCACCACGTCGCCCGAGCGCAGTGTGTCCGAGCGTCCGAGGGTCATCGTGGGCAAGTCCGGCAAGTCGACTTTCAGCATCGCGAGATCCGTATCGGGGTCGCGACCCAGCACCTTTGCCGGGGCGATGCGCCCGTCGGAGATCTGCACGCTGATCGCCGCCGCTTCCGGCACGACATGGTTGTTGGTGACGATGTGGCCCTCGGCATCGAGCACCACGCCCGAGCCGAGGCTCCGCTCGATGCGTTGCCGGTACCGCGGACCGAACAATTGTTCGAGCTGTGGTGGCAGCACTCTCTCGGTCACCACGCGCTCAGTGTTGATGTTGACCACTGCGGGCGCGCTGCGCGCCACCGCCTCGGCGTAAGAGGTGGGCTGGCCGGCGGGCGCCATCGCGGGAGTCGCGGCCGCGGGCTGGGCGGGGGTGACGCGCGGACGGAGCAAGTCGGGCTTCAGCAGCACGAGTACGAAGGCCACGGCCAGGCCGACAACTGCGAAGCGCAGGACGAAGAAAAGAACGCGACTGAAGGCGGTCATGTGCTTCTTATGGATTGCCGCCGGGCAAAAAGGGGCGGGTAACGACTTGTGTATAATGCGCCGCTTCCTGCGGATTCGAAACCGGCCCGGCCGGCGGCCTTCGGCCCGGGCAACGCGCATGTGGCACACCACAAGACCGACGCGGCGAGGGAGATGGGATGACAGAAGAGGTCGACAAGAGCCGGCGCCAGTTCCTGACTGCCGCCACGGTCGCCACCGGCGCAGTCGGTGCGGTGTTTGCGGCCACTCCGTTCGTGCTCTCCTGGCAACCCAGCGTGCGGGCGCGCGCGCTCGGTGCACCCATCGAAGTCGACATCAGCAAGCTCGAGTCCGGCGCCATGATCACCGTGCAGTGGCGCAAGCAGCCCGTGTGGATCGTTCATCGCACGCGCGAAATGCTCGAGCAACTGCCGCGCAACACTGAGCAGCTCAAGGATCCGCAGTCGGAGGACTCCGAT
Source organism: Steroidobacteraceae bacterium (assembly GCA_035455565.1). Classification (GTDB taxonomy): domain Bacteria; phylum Pseudomonadota; class Gammaproteobacteria; order Steroidobacterales; family Steroidobacteraceae; genus DATBVX01. Next base: position 10,596 of record DATIEU010000150.1, read on the forward strand.
CAACCCGACTACGCCAGGAACGAGGCGCGCGCGCGCAAGCCCGACTACCTTGTACTCATCGGCACCTGCACCCATCTAGGCTGCTTGCCGAAGAGCAGATTCCAGATGGGCGTGGGCGAGGGCGGACCGAACTGGCCCGGTGGCTGGTTCTGCGTCTGCCACGGGTCGCGCTTCGACATGGCGGGACGCGTATTCAAGGAATCGCCGGCTTCGCTCAATCTGCGCGTGCCGCCCTACGACTACGTCAACGACACCACGGTCATCGTTGGCGTTGACCAGGCGCCGGTCAAAGGAGCCGCCTGATGGCAGCGAACGGTGGCCGATTCGCGGCCTTGAGCCGGTGGTTCGACGAGCGCTTCCCCGGACACAAGCTCATCCGCGAGCACGTCTCGGAGTACTACGCGCCCAAGAACTTCAACTTCTGGTACTACTTCGGCTCGCTCGCGCTGGTGGTGCTGGTGATCCAGATCGTGAGCGGCATCTTTCTCGCGATGAGCTATACGCCCTCGGACACCGAGGCGTTCCAGTCGATCGAGTACATCATGCGCGAGGTGGAGTGGGGCTGGTTGATCCGCTACCTCCATTCCACGGGCGCCTCCGCCTTCTTCGTCGTCATCTACCTGCACATGTTCAGGGCGCTCCTGTACGGCTCGTACAAGTATCCGCGCGAGCTCGTGTGGATCATCGGCATGTTGATCTACGTGGCACTGATGGCGGAGGGGTTCTTCGGGTACGTGCTGCCCTGGGGCAACATGTCTTATTGGGGCGCGCAGGTGATCGTGTCGCTGTTCAGCGCTATTCCCGGCATCGGCGATGGGCTGGCCGAGTGGATCCGCGGTGACTACAGCATCTCCGACATCACGCTCAACCGCTTCTTCGCGCTGCACGTGGTCGCCGTGCCGCTGCTGCTCGTGTTCCTGGTGGTCGCGCACATCCTGGCTCTCCACGAAGTCGGCTCGAACAATCCCGACGGCGTCGAGATCAAGGAACGCAAGAATCCGGACGGCACGCCGCTCGACGGCATTCCCTTCCATCCGTACTACACCTACAAGGATCTGGTCGGCACGGGTGTGTTCCTAATCCTGTTCTGCGGGATCGTGTTTTTCGAGCCGACCTTCGGCGGGCTGTTCCTCGAGCACCCGAACTTCGAGCCCGCAAATCCATTGAACACGCCCGAGCACATCGCGCCGGTGTGGTACTTCACGCCGTACTACGCGATCCTGCGCGCGGTGCCGGACAAACTCGCCGGCGCGCTCCTGATGGGCTTCGCGATCCTGGTGTTCTTTTTCCTGCCTTGGCTCGATCGCTGCAAGGTCAAGTCGATCCGCTATCGCGGCTGGGTCTACAAAGCGTTTCTCACCGCCTTCGCGGTCAGCTTCCTGGCTCTCATGTACCTCGGGCTGCAGCCGGCGCAGGGCATCTACGTGACGTTCGCCAGGATCTTCACGGTGATCTACTTCGCCTTCTTCCTGTTGATGCCGATCTACACGCGCTACGAGAAAACCAAGACCGTTCCCGACAGGGTCACCTTCCATGCGCATGCGTAGGGCGGCGTTTGTTCTGCTGACGTTGATGGCCAGCGCCGCGGTCGCGAGCGAAGGCGGTGGCGAGAGCTGGCAGAAGTGGGTCGCCGACACCGACATCACCAGCACAGCATCGTTGCAGCGGGGCGCACGCAACTTCGTGAACTACTGCCTCGGTTGCCACTCGCTGCAATACGTGCGCTTCAGCCAGGTGGGCGAAGACCTCGGCCTCACCGAGGAGCAGGTGAAGGCCAATCTCATGTTCACGGGTGAGCGGCCGCAGGACTACATGCTGAGTACGATGCCGCCCGCGGATGCGGAGCGCTGGTTCGGGCGCGCGCCGCCGGACCTGTCGCTGGTCGCACGCGCCAAGGGTGGCGATCACGTTTACCGGTTCCTCAAGACCTTCTATCTCGATGAGAGCAAGCCCACCGGCGTCAACAACCTGGCGCTGGAAAACGCCGCGATGCCCCATGTGCTCGCGGATCTGCAGGGAGTGCAGAAGGCCGTGTTCGTGCTCGAGAAGCAGCACGAAGGCGGCCAGGACAAGATGCTGCGGCGGTTCGATCACTTCGAGCAGGTGTCGCCCGGCCGCCTGAGCGAAGAAGAGTACAACGCCTTCGTGAAAGACATCGTCAATTTCCTGGACTACGTCAGTGAGCCGGTGCGGGTCGAGCGCGAGAGCCTGGGCATCTGGGTGATCCTGTTTCTCTTGGTGTTCACGGGCTTCGCCTGGGCACTGAAGAAAGAGATCTGGAAAGACGTCCACTGAACGCGCTAGGGCAGCTCTGCACAGGTATCATGGGCGCGACCGGCCTCCGCGGGCTTCTGGCTAGGCGCGAGGCGCAGTCGATATGTCGATATCGACAAGACTTGCAACGACGCCAGCAGCTCGCCGAGGCCGCGTCCCGTTCGGGTTGCGCCGCGAACGGGCATCTGCGTCGTTCCAGCGCTTGCCAATGGAATAACCATTGGCTGCACGCTGCGCCTAGCAGCTGCACCGTTGGCGACGCAACGCGCCTCATGAGACCTGTGCAGAGCTGCCCTGCGCAAGTGAGTCGGGGGAGATGACCCTGGTGTCCAGTCGCCGCTCGGTGATGACGCTGTTCTCTTCGGCGAACGACCCCTTCAGTCACCGCACGCGCCTGGTGCTTGCCGAGAAGGGCATCAACATCGATATCGTGAATGTCGAGCCGGGCGCGCTGCCCGAGGACCTGCTCGACCTCAATCCCTACCACAGCGTGCCGACTCTCGTGGACCGCGACCTGGTGCTGTACGACTCGCGGGTCATCATCGAGTACCTCGACGAGCGCTTTCCGCATCCGCCGCTCATGCCGGTCGATCCGGTCACGCGCGCACAGTTCCGCCTCGCCCTGTATCGGATCGAGCGCGACTGGTACGGGCTGGCGCAGCAGATCGAGCAGGAGCCCGACAAGAAGCAGGGCCTGCGCCTGCGCAAGATCCTGCGCGACCAGATTCTCGCGAGCAGCGAGGTTTTCAAGGCCAAGCCGTTTTTCCTGAGCGACGAGCTATCGCTGGTGGACGCGACGATCGCGCCGATCCTGTGGCGCCTGCCTCATTTCAGCATCGACCTGCCACCGCAGGCGCAGGCAATCGCGCGCTACGCCAGCCATATCTTCGCGCGCCCGTCATTCCGCGAGAGCCTCTCGGAGACGGAGCAGGAGATGCGGATCTGAACAATGTCCCAGCGCAGCGCAAGCGTGACCTCGCGCCGGCCGTACCTGCTGCGCGCCATGCACGAGTGGATCAGCGATAACGCGCAGACCCCGCACATCGTCGTCGACGCGCAGCTCGAGGGCGTCGACGTGCCCCGACAATACGTCAAGGACGGCAAGATCATCCTCAACCTGAGCCATGCCGCCACCAGCGCGCTCAAGTTGGGCAACGAGTGGGTCGAGTTCAACGCGCGCTTCGGTGGCGTCACCCGTCACGTGAAGGTGCCGCTGGCCGCGGTGCTCGGGATCTACGCGCGCGAGACGGGCCAGGGCATGATCTTCAGCGAGAACGACATGGGGCCCGAACCGCCCGCCCCCGGGAAATCGAGCGCGGCGAGCGAAAAGCGCCGGCGACCGCACCTCAAGGTCGTCAAATAGTCCCGTCAGTCCTCGGCTGAGAACGCGCCACGGATCCACTGGATCCCTGGCAGCGCCGTGCCCGCATCGATGGCGATCACGTCGAAGCGGATCGGTAGCGACCGCAGATGCGGATGCGTGAGCAAGAGATGGCGCGTGGCCCGGCCGATGCGCCGGCGCTTGCGCGCATCGATGCTCGCGCCGGCGCCGCCGAAGCGCATGCTGCCACGTCGGCGCACTTCAACCACGACCAAGGCCGCGCCTTCGCGCAGCACCAGGTCGAGCTCGCCGGCGCGACACCGGTAGTTGGTGAGCAGCGGATGCAAGCCACGCGCGACCAGAAATTCCTGGGCGAGACACTCCGCTTCGGCACCGATGCGGCGGCGATCCATGCCGCGACGTCCTGTCAGGGACGGGGTTCTGCGGAAGGGAGTGCGAGCGCAAGGATGCGGGGCTTGCCATCGCGGATCTGCGCCCAGTCGAGGTCGCGATAGATGTGGCCATCCGGCTCGATGGTGAGCCGCCCAGTCATGCCGGGAACCCGGCGCGCCTGCTCCGAGGGCCGGGCGCGCAACGTCGGCAGCAGCCGGTAAGCGTCATAACCAAAGGCGTAGAGTCGGCCGCGCCGATTGGCGCGCGCGGGCCAGGCCTGGAGCACGGCGCCGCGCAGCTCGTCCGATACCGGGTCATTCGCGATCATCCAGGGCATGTCGGGAAACATGATCCCGTCGAGATCGATGTTGGCCGTTTCATCCGGCTCGAAGGCATCCGAGGTGGTATAGGTCGGAATGTCGCCGGCGTAATGAAAGCGCAGCTGCGGCCGGATCAGGCGGCTGTGCGAGGCCTGTGCAGCCACGAAGATGAACTCGATATCGCCGCGGCGCCGCGGTTCGAATTCGAGCTTGACGCCGAGCGTGTTGGAGAGACGTGCATACCGCTCGCGGCTGTCCGCAAGGCGCAGCACCTGCTGTATCTCGGGCGTGTAGTCGTTGTCGGCGGGATCGTAGACGCCGCGTCCCACGAGCTCGCCACCGAGCTGGGCGAGCTCGTCCGAGAAGGCCGCGAGAATCCTCGTGCCCCACTCGCCAGTGGGCACGAGTGCGACGCCGCGCGGACGTCCGTCGGCCACCACGCGGCGCGCCACCTGCCGGGCTTCGTCCTCGGGCACGAGAGCGAACTGATAAAAACCCTTGGGCGCCGTGGTCCCCTCCGGCAGGAAGTTGAGCGCGAGCACCGGCACGCGGCCATCGGCGATGGCCGCCGCTCCGCTCACTTCGTCCTTCGTCAGCGGTCCGACGACGAATTGCGCTCCCTCGTCGACCGCGCGCACGAACGCGGCGCCGATATCCTGACCTCCGACGTCGTACACCCGAACGCGCGGGCGCTGCTCCGGCGCCTGCTGGAAGTAGGCGGACAAGAAACCATCGCGCACCGCGACGGCGGCAGCCTGCTGCCGCCCCGTGAGGGGCAGGAGCAGCGCCACCTCGGCCGGATATTCGAGCGACACGGCCGAATCGCGCAGCAGATTGTCGAGGAGCGTGCCGTTGGCCGGATGCAGCGGGTAACGCGCGCGCCAATCCTTGGCGCGTTGCGCGGCCGAGAAGGGACTGCGTTCGACTTCGACCAGCAGCGTGCCGAGCTCGAGCCAGCCGGCGAGCAGGGAGTCCGCTCCCCGCGGAGGTGTGAGCGATGCGCCGTGCAGCGATGCGTTGCGCAGGCCCTCCACCATCAGTTGACGGTTGGCATTCAGCGCCTCGGCACCCGATAGCCAGCGTTCCCGCTCGAGCAGGGATTGGACGCCTGCCGCGGCGTTGCCGCTGGCGAACTGGGCGCGTGCCTGGAGCGCCAGCGTGCGGGTTGCTACAGCAGGACTCGACGGCGGCGGCAAGCCGCGCAGCGACTTGAGCGCCCGCGCGGCATCGTCGGACGCGAGTGCGACTTCAGCGTCGAGCAGGGCACGCGAGACGGTTTGCTCGCCGCTCAAGGGCCCACTGACCAGAGCCAGCACGCGCTCCGCATCCGGCACGGAGCCGGCCGCGAGCCATTGCTCGACAGCACGCAGTTGATACTGCGCACGCTCGGCGGCAGCCGTGGTCTCTGCGGCCAGGCGTTCGAACATCTGCGCCGCCTCGCGAGCTTTGCCCTCGCGCACGAGTCGCTCGGCGGCCGCGGCGTCGGGAGGACGCTCCGTCGGCGGTCGCACGGTGGTCGACGGACACCCGGCGAGAAGCGCCGCCCACAGGATGAGCAACGCGGTGCCGATCGGGCGTGTTCGCAGTTCCGGTAGCATTGCCTTCGTTGTGAACGCAGCTGGGCCGCTTTTTCGGCGGCAGGGGCTGATTATAGTGGTCAAGCGCCGCGCGCCGTCGCGCAGAATCGCACGCACCCGGAAAGATTCGCCCGCCAACACCCCCACGGGGACGGGTGGAACACTACATGTCGTCGCGACACCGATCGGCAACCTCAAAGATCTGAGCGAGCGTGCTCGGGAGGTGTTGGCGAGCGCCGGTCTGGTTGCGGCCGAGGACACACGCCATACGCAGCAGTTACTGCAGGCGCACGGAATTCGCGCTCGTCTCGTTTCAGTGCACGAGCACAACGAAGCAGAGCGTGCGGCGGAAGTCCTGCAGGCGCTGGCTGGTGGCGCCAACGTGGCGCTGGTGAGCGACGCCGGCACTCCATTGGTGAGTGATCCTGGGCTGCGGATCGTCCGCGCGGTCATCGATGCAGGCTTCGACGTGCGCGCAGTGCCGGGCCCCTGCGCCGCGATCGCCGCGCTCAGCATTGCGGGGCTCGAGACGGAGCGCTTCGCGTTCGAGGGATTCCTGCCCGCCAAAGCGGCGGCGCGGCGCGCGCGATTGGCGGCGCTGCGCGGCGATTCGCGCACGCTCATTTTCTATGAAGCGCCGCATCGACTCCGCGAGAGTCTCGAGGACTTGAGTACCGCGTTCGGCCCCGCCCGGCGCGCCGTGATTGCGCGCGAGCTCACCAAGCTGTTCGAGACGGTCTATCGCGGCTCTCTCGAGGAGCTCATGCAACGCGCGCGGCAGGATGCCGACCTGCAGCGTGGCGAGATCGTCATCGTCGTCGAGGGCGCTCCATCCGCGGCGCAGGCTCAAGCTGCCGAAATCGAGCACGTGCTCGGCGTGCTGCTCGCGCAGCTGAGCGTCTCGCAGGCGGCGGACCTTGCAGCTGCGCTCACCGGTGCGAGTCGCAATACCGCCTATCGCCTCGCCCTGAAAATGAGCGGGCAGGGCGCATAAGCGCCTGCGCCGCGACCGGCCAATCCGATTTGAGTCGCGCGGGTGAATCGCCTATCGTGCGCGCCGGAGTCGGCCAGGCAGCCGCTGCACGCGATGAGCGTGTGGAGGAAAGTCCGGGCTCCCAGGGCACGGTGCCAGGTAACGCCTGGGGGGCGTGAGCCCACGGAAAGTGCAACAGAAAGTACACCGCCTACGCGTCCTTCGGGACGCCGGCAAGGGTGAAATGGTGCGGTAAGAGCGCACCGCGTCGGTGGCAACACGCGACGGCACGGCAAACCCCACCTGGAGCAAGGCCAAATAGGGAAGCAGGCCGCGAAAGCGGCCACGTGCGGCCCGCACGGCTTCCGGGTAGGTCGCTCGAGCGGCGTGGCGACACGCCCGCCAGAGGAATGGCTGTCCACGACAGAACCCGGCTTATCGGCCGACTCTTTTTAGTCCGAGGGCGCACGGATTCAAACAGGGTCCGCATGCAAATTGCGCGGACCCCGTCCATGTGCGGAGTAGCTCGAGCGCGCGGGTACGCCCGATATAGACGCGTACCCCGTCCATGAGCTTTCAGCCCGAGCGCGTAAGCCGACACCCCATGAAGCCACAGCCCCACGAGCAGGGCGCTCGCCGCGTTATTTCAAATGTGAAGCGGGTCACAGCCCCAGAATTGGCATGCCACTTGCCAGTTGCCCGCGATACATGACCCCACGTCTCACGAACCCTGCCTAACCGCTTGTTTGGCTTGGGTGCGGTAGCTCCTAAACGGCACCACCCCAGTGCCCGCTAAGTCACTGTTCAGCCTGCAATTTCGCATTGACGGCCGCAACCGCGCTCCCTATAGTGGCACGCGGTGGGAAAAAGTGGGAGGAGATGGGGGTTTAACAACCCATCCGTCATGTTTCGCGGCGCAAACAAGGTGACTTTGGATGCCAAGGGCCGGATGGTCATGCCCACCCGGTACCGCGATCGCATTCACGAACGCAGCCAGGGCCGGCTGGTGGTCACGGTCGACCGCGACCAGTGCCTCCTCCTTTATCCGCTTCCCGACTGGGAAGAGATCGAGCGCAAGCTCATGCGGCTACCCACCCTCAATGCGCAAGCCAGGCGCTTGCAACGACTCATGGTCGGTCATGCGACCGACCTGGAGCTCGACGGTCATGGCCGCGTGCTGCTGCCGCCCAAGTTGCGCGAGTTCGCCGGGCTGACGCGCCAGGGCGTGCTCATCGGCCAGGGCAACCGCTTCGAGCTCTGGGACGAGGCGCGCTGGAACGAGCGTCGCGAGGAGTGGCTCAAAGGCGAAGAGCTCGCTTCGGATCTGCCCGGAGAGCTCGAAACGCTGTCGCTGTAGGCCGCGGAGGCGCGTGCCGTGGAGAGCCACGCGCCGGTGCTGCTCGATGAGGCACTGGCGGGTTTAGGGGTGCGACCGGACGGACGGTATCTCGATGCCACGTTCGGACGCGGAGGACATGCGAGAGCGATTCACATGAAGCTGGAAGCCTCGGGACGTTTGCTGCTCGTCGATCGCGATCCCGAAGCGGTGGCCTCTGCACGGCGAGAGTTCGGCGACGATCCCCGCGTACACATCGCCCATGGCGCGTTCGGCGCGCTGCCTACACTCGTACCTGCGGATTGGGCCGCAGCCGGATTCGACGGCATCCTGTTCGATCTTGGCGTGTCTTCGCCGCAGCTCGATGACGCGGCGCGCGGCTTCAGCTTCATGCGCGACGGCCCTCTCGACATGCGCATGGACCCGCGCTCGGGGCCGAGCGCCGCCGCATGGCTCGCCAGCGTGCGCGAAGACGAGCTCGCGCACGTGGTGCATGAGCTCGGTGAAGAGCGCTTCGCGCGGCGCATCGCGAGCGCCATCGTGGCGCGCCGAGAGCTGTCCCCCATCGAGCGCACGGGCGATCTCGCCGCCATCGTGGCGGGAGCGGTCCGCACGCGCGAGCCGGGCAAGCATCCGGCAACCCGCACGTTCCAGGCGATCCGCATGCACATCAATCGCGAGCTCGACGAACTCGACCGCGGCCTGGCGGCGAGCCTCGCCCTGCTCGCGCCGCTCGGGCGGCTCGCCGTGATCTCGTTTCACTCGCTCGAGGATCGATTCGTCAAACTTTTCTTTCGTCGGCACGCCAGCGTCGACCCTGTTTACGCCGGCCTGCCTGACGTCCCCCCGGGCGCACGCCCGACATTGCGGCTCGTGGGCAAGGCACAGAAGCCCTCTGCCCACGAGTCCGCCCTTAATCCGCGCGCCCGCAGTGCCCGCCTGCGCATTGCCGAGAGGCTCGCCGCATGATCTCGCGCCGCCTGATGGCCCTTGCGCTGCCGCTGCTCTGGATCGGCACGCTCGGCTCGGCGGCCGGCGCGATCTATTGCAAGCACCAGTCGCGCACACTCTTCATTCAGCTCGAAGCGCTCAACTCGCGTCGCGATCAGTTACAGATCGAGTGGGGGCAGTTGCAGCTCGAGCAAAGCGCGTGGTCGACGCACGCGTTCGTCGAACGCGTGGCGCACTCGCGTCTCAACATGTCGATTCCGCCGCCGGCCGCGGTGCGCATCGTGAAGCCATGAGAGTTCCGCCCGCACAGCGCGATACCGCGGCTGCCCGCCTGAGCGTGCGGCTGCAGATGGTGCTCGTGTTGCTGATCGCGGGCGCGCTCGCGCTCGCGGCCCGCGCGGTCGATCTGCAACTCATGAATCACAACTTCCTCCTGGGCCAGGGCGATGCGCGCTACTCGCGCGTAGCCGAAATCAGCGCCCACCGCGGCACCATCACCGATCGCTACGGCGAGCCGCTCGCGGTCAGCACACCGGTCGATTCGGTGTGGGTGAATCCCAAGGAGCTCTCGCAGACTGCTGACCAGTTGCCGCGGCTCGCGCGCGCGCTCAGGCGCGAGCCGCAGTCGCTGGCGCGCCGCGTATCGAGCAATGTCGATCGCGAGTTCCTGTACCTCGCGCGGCACCTGCAGCCGGAGCAGGCGGCGCGCGTTCGCATGCTCGACATTCCGGGCGTCTACCTCCTGCGCGAGTACCGCCGCTATTACCCCGCCGGCGAGGTGAGCGGTCACATCCTCGGCTTCACGAGCATCGACGACAGCGGCCAGGAGGGGCTCGAGCTCGCCTACGATCACTGGCTCGCCGGCGAGGACGGCGCCAAGCGCGTCATCCAGGATCGCTATGGCCACGTGGTCGAGAACGTGGAGAGCATCCGCGCGGCGCGGCCGGGCAAGGACCTGGTGTTGAGCCTCGACCTGCGCATCCAGTACCTGGCGTATCGCGAGCTCAAGCGCGCACTGCTCGAGCACCGCGCACGCTCGGGGTCGCTGGTGGTGCTCGACATCGCGACGGGCGAAGTGCTCGCGATGGTAAATCAG
>DATIEU010000151.1:0-6057 GCA_035455565.1 Steroidobacteraceae bacterium
AGCGTGGCCGTGAACGACTTGGTGATGGAACCGATGTGCCACGCATCAGCGTCCAATGCGGGCTGTCCACCCAACACTCGTACACCGACTGTGCCCTTCGCCACGACACGCCCGTCGACCATCACAGCGGCCGACAGGGCAGGCACGTTGCCCTTCTGCCTGAGGTCCGTCGCTTTGTTTAGGAGTGCTTGTGAGTTCAGTGCGCAGCGCGCCGGCATCGATGACACGGGGCCGGCCGCCGCCGCTGCAAGAGAGGTTGCAAGGAGACCGGCAGCGATGCCGGCGGAGTACGCCGGTATTCGAATCATGCCAGCAGCCCCTGCGATTATCGGTTATTAGTCTGGCAGTCCTTGAGCGGACTCTAGCTTACCTCGCCGCTGGCAAGTCGCCTTCACCGGTGCGCGCGTATTCGCCGGCCGACCGGCCTCTCCAGCTCAGGCAACACGCTCGCCAGTTCCCAACCGGGCCGCGCCAGCTTGTAGAAGCGCCTCCAGGTGAATTCATCACCGCGTCGCTCGGCGCGGCTCAGGACGCGCACCAGGCACAGCCACTGGTCCTGTTGCTCATCGGTGAGCGTCTGGAACCATTCGGCCAGCTCGCGCTCGGTCAGCTCCGACCGGCGCTGGGCACGCGGTTCGGTGCCGCGTCCGCAAGGCGTGAGTGCGGAGACTTTGCTGCCGGTGGCGTCGCGATCGTATCGGCGCGGCATGGCGCTTCCTTGCCTTGAGCCACGTGCGCAACGTCCGTGGCGCGTGGACTGAGAAATGTCTGGCGATGGTCCAGGGGAATACGACTGGCGCGGCGGATGCTTGGTTCAAGCCGGCCACCGCGCGGAGCGGATTACACGGCAAGACTTACCCGGCCAGGCTATTGGCCGTCCGCGGTGGTCCGATGCCGTAGGGATGCAGCGCTCAGCCGCGTCGGGGCTTCATCAGATCCGTGGCACCGAGTCCGCCCTTGAGCACGTAGCAGTCGAAGCCGCGTTCGCTCAGGATGTAGGCGCCGGCGGAGCTGCGCCGCCCGGTATCGCAACACACCACGTAGCTCACCGCCTTGTCGAGCGCGTTCAACTTGAGGCGGATGAAATAGAGCGGCATGTTGACGGCATCGTCGAGATGCACGTTCTGGTATTCGCTGGGAAGCCGCACATCGAGCCACTTGCCACCCTTCGCCACGATCCCCTTGGCCTGCTCGAAGTCGACCCACTGCAGCATCGGCTCGTTGAGCAGCGTGGTGAAGTCCTGCTTGCCGAGCCGCATCAGCGTGCCGTCGGTCAGCATCGTCACCGTCGCGTTGCGCTTGGCCTCGGAGATCAGCGCCTCCTCGCCGAAGGTGTCGCCCATGCCGAGCTCGGCGAGCTTGATGCCCTCCTTGTTGAGTGGCGTCTCACGCGTCACCGCGCAACGGCCGTTGACAATCGCGTAGAAGTAGTCGCCTTCGTCGCCCTGCTTGATCACGACGTCGCCGGCGCGCGAGTTGATGCGCTGCATGCGCATGAAGATCGCCTGGATGTTGGCCGGCGGGACGCGATGGAACGCCTTGGTCTGCAGCAGCGTCGTCATCCAGTCGTCGCTGGTGCTCTCGTGCCCGGCGAGCTCGCGCACCTCGTAGGAACCGGTCTGGTCCCAGGTGAGCATGACGTCGAGCAGGTCGCTGTCGATGGCGATGAAGCGTGCATCGTCGACGGCACGCGCGCTGAAGCGGCGCGGGATCGTGGGCGCAATCGGGTTACGCGCCTGCGGAGTGCCGCCCTGGAGAGTCGCGAGCACGCCGTCCTTGTCGAACACTTCGATGGTGCCGGCCACCAGGAAGAACGTGCGCTTTTCAGTGTCGCCTTCCTTGAAGAGCGTGCGTCCCGCAAGCAGGTCGCGCAGCGAGGTTTTTTTGGCGAGCGCGTGCAAGTTCTCCGCCTTGAGTCCGTCGAGCGGTGAGAACTGCTTGAGCAGCGCGAGATCGACCGGCTTCTCGTCCATCCGATGCCTTTCAGGGGCTTGTGGCGCGGCCTGTTACGCCGGGCGCGATGTTAGCACAGGCTTTCCGGTGCGCCCGGCGCCCACTGTGCGCGGGTTCACGGTTGCGGACCCAGATCGCGCCATCCCGGGTCGGGCTTGAAGCGCGCGCCGTACTTGCGCTCGAGGGTCTCGAGAGCTGCAACCACATTGTCGATGCCACGACTGCGCGCGTAGGCGAGTGGACCGCCGCGGAAGGGCGCGAAGCCCGTGCCGAAGATCACGCCGGCATCGAGCAGGTCGGCCTCTTCGACCACGCGCTCGCGCAGGCACGCCACCGATTCGTTGACCATCGGTAACAACATGCGGTCCGTGAGATCGGCAGGCGGGCTCGCTCCGGCCGCAGGGGGCTTGATGGGCTTGCCATCGCGCCACTCGTAGAAGCCGTGCCCGCTCTTGCGCCCGAGGCGCTTCGCTTCCACGAGTTGCACGAGCGTCTCGGGCGCTTTGCGATGAAAGGCTTCCGCGAGGATGCGCCCCACATGCAGGCACACGTCGAGGCCGACCACGTCCGCGAGCTCCACGGGGCCCATTGGCATGCCGAAGTCGACGGCCGCGTCGTCGATCAGCTTGAGCGGCACGCCTTCCTCGGCGACGAACATGGCCTCGTTGAGGTAGGGCATCAGCACGCGGTTGACGACGAAGCCGGGCGCGCTGTGACAGGGGAGGGGGAGCTTGTCGATCTTGCGCGTGAACGCGAGGCCCACCTGGTGCACGTCGGGGCGCGTGTGCTGCGAACCGATGACTTCGACCAGCGGCATCTTCGCCACCGGGTTGAAGAAGTGCAGTCCGACGAGCCGCCCCGGATCGCGCAGGTCCCTGCCGAGCGACTCGAGCTCGATGCTCGAGGTATTGGTCGCGAGGACCGCGTCCGCCTTCATGCGCGGTTCGAGCCTGGCGTAGAGCTCCCGCTTGGCGTCGGCGTTCTCGAAAATCGCTTCGATGATGACGTCCGCCTGTGCGGCACCGCTGCCCTCGAGATCCATCTTCAGGCGGGACGCGGCTTCGCGCGCCTTGTTCTCATCGCGCAGCTTCTTGACAAAAAACTCCTGCGCGCGCTTGAGCGCCGGTTGCACGTACTCGGCGGCACGATCCTGGAGCGTCACCTGCAGGCCGCGCGCCGCGCACCACGCGGCGATGTCGCCTCCCATGACGCCCGCGCCGACCACGTGCACGTGGCGGAACTCGCGCGCGGCCTTGCCGCCGAGACTCTTGAGCCGGTCCTGCAGGAGGAATACGCGCACCAGGTTGCGCGAGGTCTCGGTGCACATGAGCTCCGCGATCGAGCGTGCTTCGGCCTCGTAGGCTTGCGCCCCGCGCGCCCCGTAGCGCTCCCAGAGCTCGACGATGGCGTACGGCGCGGGATAGTGCTCGCGCCGGGCGCGCGCCGCGACCTGTTTGCGCAGCGCGCGAGCCACGAAGCCGCGCAACGGCTGCATGCCAAGCAGGCGGTCGACGAAACCTGCGCCCCGTGGTGCCGGGGCAGCGAGTGCCCGCGCCTTGGCCCGCGCGCGCAATTCCGCGAGCGGCGCCAGCTCATCGACCAGGCCGATGGCGCGCGCCTTGTCGGCCTTCAGCGAGCGTCCCGTTAACATGAGGTCCATGGCGGCGCGCACGCCGACGAGCTGCACGGTGCGCACGGTGCCGCCGAAGCCCGGATGAATGCCGAGCTGCACCTCCGGCAGACCGAGACTCACGCGGCTATCGTCGGCGGCGACGCGATAACGGCACGCCAACGCGAGCTCGAGGCCACCGCCCAGGGCGAAACCGTTGATGGCCGCGGCGGTCGGGCAGGGCAGGGCCGCCAGACGGTCCATCACCCTCTGGCCGGTGCGGATCAGTCCGTAGGCCTGTTCCGGGTTGCGCAGGCCGGTGAACTCCTTGATATCGGCGCCGGCGATGAAGCCGCTTGGTTTCGCGGAGCACACCACGACCGCGCGAGGCCTCGAGCGCTCGACCTCCTCGAGCAGTTGATAGAGTTCCTGCAACACCTCGGCAGAAAGCGTATTGGCGGAGCTGCCGGCCTTGTCGAGGACGAGAAAGGCAACGCGGTCCGCGTCGCGCTCCAGTTGCCAGTGCTTCATGTTCGGCCTCGCGCCCGTCGCGGCGGCGCCTTCAGCCCACCTTGCGGTCGGCGCGCGCGGAGGCGCGCCCGGTGATCTCGAAGTCGCAGATGAGCGGGCGGTGATCGGAGAAGCGCACGTCGGGCACTTCGAAGTGCGTGACGTGGATACCTTCGCTGTAGAGCACGAAGTCGAGCTCCTTGCGCGGGCTGCGGCTGGGAAACGAGGGCATGCCGTTGGCGTTGGCGCTCTGCAACCCCGAGGCCCGCATGAAGAGATAGATCTCGTGTTCGCCCCAGAAAGTGTTGAAGTCGCCCGCCACGATCACCGGCTTCACGGACTGCCGAACCAGCTCGTGCAGGTAGCGCAGCTGGTGCTGGCGGTGGCGGAACTTGAGCGACAGGTGCACCAGGAACACCGCCACGTCCTCGAGCTCGAGCTCGATGATCAGGCGCTTGATGCCGGTGTCGAAGTAGTGGAAGCGCTCCCCGTGCACGCTCGGGGCGGCGAGGAAGGCGTTGCTCTGCTTGCGCACGATCGGCATCAGCTGGTTGATCGAGCTCGCGCCGTATTTGCACTCGTAGGTGGAGTAATGTCCCAGCGAATGTGCGATATGCTCTGCCTGGTTCACCATACCAGTGCGGATCGAGCCCGTGTCCACTTCGAGGAGTCCCACGATGTCGGGGTTGCGGGACTTGATGAACTCGGTGATGCGCCTCAGCACCTGGCGGCTGCTGCGCAGGTAGCCGGCGCCCGGCAACGGAAGGTGGAACGCCGGTCCCGTGCCGGTGGCGTAGCGGATGTTGTAGACGAGCAAACGCACTGCTTTTCCCTGCCCGGCACGCGCGGAATCGCAAAAACCGCGCAATGCTACACTACTTCCACGGCGCCAAGCGGGAGGCCGTCACGTGTCACAGCGCAACCCGATCAAGCTATTCGTCAGCCACGCTTACGAGGACGACGAGGACTATTTCCGCGTGTTCGAGTACCTGGAGAGCGACTCGAACTTCTACTACCAGAACTACAGCACGCCCGATCGACGCCCCGCCACCGGCGACAAGGAAGCGCTGCGCGAGGACCTGCGCAAGCAGATCGCGCCAGTGGAAATCGTGATCGTGCCGAGCGGCCTGGCGCGCAAGCACGGCGACCTGATCCTGTTCCAGATGAATTTCGCCAAGGCCGCCGACAAGCCCGTGCTCATGCTGGAGCCCTACGGCACGCAAATGCAGATTCCGAAGGCGCTCCGTGATCTCGCCGATGAAGTCATCGAGTGGAACAAGCGCGCGCTGATCGATTCGATCCGCAAGCAGGCGCGCCACGAGGATACGCAGCGCTGGGACACCATCGAGTTCAAGCTCGACTGAAGCGGAGGAGGGCGCACACCTGCAGTGCGCCCGGCAGTCAACGCGAGGCGAGGCGCCTAGGAGCGGGACGCCGCGCTCAGATCAGCGTAGAGCTGCACCACCGGCGCCAGATCGCTGGCGCGCGAACTCATCTGCGAACGCGAGACGACGCCGAGCATGTTCACGATCTGCACGGCGTGCCGGTTGGCATCGTCAGCGGACATCTTGCGCACCGTGGCGCGCACCGGATCCTCGCCCGGCAACGGCCGCACCGCGCGCATCTCGCGCGAGAAAGTGCAAAAGTCTTCGCGTATTTCTTTCGGCACCTGCTCCTCGGTGAGCGACGCGAGATGGTTGACGTACGCGCCGAACAAGCGCTGCTTGATCGAGCCCGAGCCCGCGAGCTCGATCGTCGCAGAGTGAAATTTTTCCCATGTGTTGAACATTGATGGACCCCCGCCAGGAAGTACCTGAGCGCGCGTGCGCGCTTTTTCCAAACTGCTTCGCGAATCTCAGGTGATGCTTGGATTGGTTGTTGTTGTTTAAAAGGATTGGTTCGGCATCAATGAGCTGCACGCGAAATATACTCCTGATTCTGTTAAACGCAACGCTCGAGGGATGCTGCCGAGCCGTGGGCTCGCA
>DATIEU010000152.1:0-5395 GCA_035455565.1 Steroidobacteraceae bacterium
TGACATTCTCAAGGAAGCGCTCGAGCACGAGGAGCAGGGTCTCGCCGATTACCGCGAGCTGCTCGAAATGGTTCAGGGCAGGAGCATCATGCTCGAGGAATACGCCCGCGACCAGATCGCCGCGGAGGAGCAGCACGTCTCCGAGATCAAGAAGATGATGCGGCGGGGCGATAAGTAGCCACTGGGCTGGATCGTTTCAGCGCCGTCACCTCGATCTCGATTTTCATCCGCGGGTCCGTCAGACCCGCTGAGATCATCATGGCGGCCGGTCGCACCTCGCCGAAGTACTTGCGCAGCACCGGCCAGCACTGCTCGAA
The DNA here is from genome assembly GCA_035455565.1 of Steroidobacteraceae bacterium. Lineage (GTDB taxonomy): Bacteria > Pseudomonadota > Gammaproteobacteria > Steroidobacterales > Steroidobacteraceae > DATBVX01. Next base: position 318 of record DATIEU010000152.1, read on the forward strand.
CTCGGAGCCGTTCGGCAGAACGTAGGTAACGCGCACGACATCAGCAAAGCTCGAGCCGGCTTCCCGAAGTGCGGCTTCGATATTGCGCAAGCACTGCTCGGTCTGCGTGAGCAAGTCGTCGGCGATCGACATGGTCGAATAATCGAAGCCCGTTGTGCCGGAAACGAATACCCAGTCGCCGGCCACCACCGCGCGCGAGTACCCGATCTGTTTCTCGAACGTCGAGCCCGAGCTGATCAGTTTCCTGGACATGGCTATGGGCCGACCGCGCGCACGAATCCGGGGACCATGTCGCTGCGCGTGAGATACATCGTGTAGCGCGTACCCTCGAGCGTGAAGGTGAGCAGCTGCTTGGGCGGGTTGCTGGTATGGATCAGCAGCCGCGAGAGCGACACGTTCTGCGCCGCGAACTCGGTTTGCAGCCACCCTTCCTCGGCACGGCCTGGCCTCTCGGCAAGGCCCGCCAGGATCTGCCGAATGACCGCGAAAAGCGCGGGGTTCGACTGCCGCAATTCCTCGAGTGCAGCGGCACTGCGCAGATCGACTGCGCGCTGACCCGGGCACGGGTCCGCCGCCGCCAGGGGCGCGACCATCGATACCAATAGTGCGATCACCAGTGCGCGCATGACGGTCCTCGTAGCTATTTATAAGACAGTGGAGTCAGTCCGGCGCTGTGTTTTGTGGCTATCCTGCGCCGCTCTCCCGCAATCGACAAGCAGCGGCGCAATCGCTTATGTCACGTGCCGCGGCACTCTTGATCCGGGTCACTTCCGATAATGTGTGAAGGCGGTCACCCGCTCCGACCGCTTATCCACATTCCGGCACCGGTCATCGGACTGAGTTGAGCATGTGCTTGCGCCATTGGATAAGGCGCGCCATGCAAACACGAAGTCACGTACGGCATGGGGACGGTCGCGCTCAGCGCGGCTTCACGCTCATGGAGCTCATGGTGGTGCTGGCGGTGGTCGGCGTCATCATGGGCTTCGCGGTACCCAATTTCAGCCTCTATATCCGCAACGGCCGCCTCACGAGTGCGGCCAACGATCTGCTGGCGTCGGTGACGATGGCCCGCACCGAGGCCATCAAGCGGCAGCTCCCCGTCGGGATCTGCGCGACCGACAACCCCAATGCGACGCCGCCGGTGTGCAGCGGCGCAACCGCCACGGCCTGGCGTAACGGCTGGGTGGTGTGGGTGGATGCGGACAACGACTGGGTTCCGGATAACGTGGCCAACGAGCCGGTGCTCGACCGCCACCCGGCGCTCGACACCACGCTCACCGTCCGCAGCAACAACAGCCGCCGAATTCGCTACCTGTCGACCGGCTTTTCGTCGGCTGCTGGCCCGTTCGGCGCGAACACCAACAACATCGCGATCTGCGATGCGCGTGGAACGCAGCTCACGATGGCGGGCGTGTCGTCCGCGCGGGCGCTGCGCATCACGGCGACCGGCCGGCCGCGCGTGACCAAGATCCAGGCGGACGTCAATGCAGCCATCGCCGCGATCGGCGGGGCCTGCCCGTAGGAAGCGACACCCATGAGCAAGCGAATGCATCTGCAACGAATTCCCGGCCAGCGTGGCTTCAGCATCGTCGAGGCGATGGTGGCGCTGCTGGTGCTGTCGGTCGGCATGCTCGGCATCGCCGGCCTCTACGTCACTACGCTGCGGGCGAGCGGCAGCGCGCTCTATCGCAGTCATGCGATCAACTTTGCGGCCGACATGGCCGATCGCATCCGCGCCAACCCCACGGCGGGCGCGGCCTATGCGGGCGCCGCGGCCAACAACAACTGCGCGCAGGGCGCCACCTGCAACCCGGCGCAGCTCGCGGCCGACGACGTGTTCCGGTGGCAGCAACAGGTGGCCACGACGCTTCCGGACGATGGCGATCCGGGGCTGCCGCAGACCCAGGTAGTCGTGGTTGGCGCGGCTGCGCCGCGCACCTACCAGATCACGGTGCGCTGGGCCGAACCGGCCGAGCCGCAACCGTTGAGCTACGTGCTGAGAATGCAGATATGAAGTCAATCCCGCTCAATCGCATGCGCTCTCGCTCGCAGCAGGGCTTCAGCCTGATCGAGCTGATGGTGGCGCTCGTCATCGGCTCGATCCTGATCGCGGGCACGGTGTTCGTCTACATCCAGAGCCGCAACTCCTACGGCGTCAACGAGACCGTGTCGCGCCTGCAGGAAACCGCGCGCTACGCCATGAGCGTCGTCGAGCCCGACATCCGCATGAGCAGCTACTGGGGATTGATCAACGATCCCGAGCTGGTCAACAACCGCGCCCGGCAGACGGATCCCGTCGCCGCGATTGCGCCGGGCGCCGCAGCCAATGTGTGCGGCAACAATTTCGCGGTCGATCTCTATTCGACGGTCGAAGGCACCGACAATATCTACAACCTGCCGTGTGCCGCGAGCCCGAGCGGCGCCGCGAGCCCGACTTCCGACACGCTGACGATTCGCCGCGCAACGGCGATCGCCGCCGCGCCCACGGCAGGAAGACTGCAGCTCTACACCACGCGCACGGTGGGCCAGATTTTCAACGCCGCCGCCGCGCCCGGCCCGCTTGCGCCCATGGGCCGCGTCAACGATCTCATCGTCAATGCCTATTACGTGTCGCGCGACTCCGATGAACGTGCGGGCCTGCCGTCATTGCGACGCAAACAGCTGGGTGCCGGGCCCGGCTTCGTCGACCAGGAAATCATTCCGGGTGTCGAGGACATGCAGGTGCAGTTCGGCATCGATCCCACCGGCCTCAACGGCACGGCCACGCGCTACGTGAATCCCGACGACGCGATTCCGGCCGCCTCGCAGGTGGTCTCGGTGCGCGTGTGGTTCCTGGTGCGCTCGCCCGACCCGGAAGTCGGGCACACCGACAACCGCGTCTACAACTACGGCAACCGCGTCAACTACACGCCCAACGACGGTTTCAGACGCGTCCTCTTCACGCGCACGATCCAGGTGCGCAACTCGCTCGGTTAACGATATGCGCAACACGAGAGCCTTCCGTCGCGAGCGTGGCGCCGCCCTGGTGGTGGGAATGATCCTGCTGCTGGTGCTCACGCTGCTCGCCGTTTCCGGCATGAACACGGCCAGCACCGAGCTCGTCATGACGGGCAACGAGCAGTTCCAGGAGAACGCCTTCCAGGCCGCCGAGATGGGCATCGAGCAGGGGCTCGCCAACGGCGACTTCAACCCCGGCACGGCCGCCGAGGCGCTCTACGTGGGCGTGGACGTTCCTGGCACCCCTCCGAATACCGACGAGTACTCGACCACGATCACACCGTGGCCGGCGATCAACTCGCCGATGCCGGCGATGTGGGGCAACCGCTGGAACAGCTTCTCGACCTTCCATTTCGAGGTTCAGAGCACCGGCGTTTCGGTCCGCAACGCCACCATGACCAATACGCAGGGCATGTTCGTCATCGCGCCCTTCGATCCGGGCACGCCGCCGCCGCTCGCGGGCGTCGGCGGTCTGTAAGGAGCGCCGTCATGTCAACTCACCGGACTTACCTGGAGCACCCGACCATGTGGATTCGCATCGCCACAGTTGCACTCGTTCTCGGCGCGCCGCTCGCGATGGCCGCCAAGCCCGTTCTGCTCTCGCCGAGCGGAGCGATCGAAAGCAGCACCAACACGGTGACCGAGCAGCTCGTCGAGGGTGGCCTCTTCATGGCCCGTAGCTGCGAGGCCTGCCGCTCGCTCCCGCTCCGCCTCAACGCGCAGACCGAGCTCTATGTCGGCCAGCGCCAGGTGAGCGTCGCCGAGCTCAACAAGTTCCTGAGTGCCAATGGGCCCTACAGCATGCTGATCGTGTACGACAAGAAGGCGAGCACGCTCACGCGCCTCGTCGTCGACGCAGACCTGTATCAGCGTCCGGCCAAACCCCGCGGCTGAGCGCTGCGCACCCCATAGTGAAACCGAGGAATCGAATCATGCGTGCCTTCAAGAGTCGCAGTCTCACCTTCCTGCTCGGCGCCGTGCTCGCACTCGCCGGCGGCACGGACGTGCGCGCGGACGACACCGAGATCTTCGTGACCCAGGCCGGTGCCGGCACCAGCATCCAGCCAAACATCCTCTTCGTGCTCGACACCTCGGGCAGTATGTCCACCGACGTCGTCACACAGGTGCCGTACGATCCGGCCGCGACCTACACGGGCTCCTGCGCCGCCAACCGCATCTACTGGCGCGATGGCTCAGGCAATCCTCCCCGCTGCAGCGGCAGCACGAGCTCCGACAACTGGTTCGACGCAAGCCAGATGAAGTGTAGAGCGGCGCTCGTGGCGCTCACTGCCGCCGGCTACACGCCGTCCTCGAACCGGTCGCGCATGTGGCGCAATGGCTCCACCAGCGGCACGCGCATCTGGGACGTGATGCGCAACACCGAGCACAACCAGCCGGTCGAGTGCCAGGCGGACGCCGGCGTTCACGGTAACGGCGTCAGCACCACGAACCTGTGGGCGCGCAACGGCACGGCGTCGCCGGGCCAGTGGACCAGTCTGCCGGCGAACCAGATCAGCTGGACCGGCACCAACCAGTATCTCTTCTACACCAGCAACTATCTCAACTGGCGCGAGAACTTCAGCACCATCACGCAGACCCGTCTCGAAATCGTGCAGAACACGGCGGCGACGCTGCTCGCTTCGCTCACTGGCGTGAACGTCGGTCTCATGCGCTACAGCAGCAACGAAAACGGTGGCTGCCCGACCGCCAGTGAGAGCGCCGACAAGGGTACATCCGCCGAGGGCGGCATGGTCACGTACCCGGTGACCGACATCGACTCGGGCACCGCGCGCCAGGACATGATCGACACCGTGAAGAGCTACAACGCCAGCGGCTGCACCCCGCTGTCCGAGACGCTCTACGAAGCGACCCAATACTTCCGCGGCAGCAACGTCGACTACGGTGTGAATTCCTCGCTTCAACCGGGCACGCCTTTCCCCAGCGTGTCCGGCTCGCGCGATCCGTCGAATACCGCGAACTACCTGAGCCCGATGGCGAAGTCGTGCCAGAAGAACTTCATCGTCTATCTCACGGACGGTGAGCCGACGGCCGACAACAGCGCCGACGACAAGATCCTGGCG
>DATIEU010000153.1:0-3414 GCA_035455565.1 Steroidobacteraceae bacterium
CGGTGTCCCAGGTGATCGTAGCCGGGTGGTCGAAGTCGAAGATCGAACGTGACCCGGCCGCCGGTATTGCGAGCGCGGTGTACTTGAGAATGGTTTCGACCGCGAGTTGGGTGAGCGCTGGATTCTTTTGCAGCATCAACGCGGCCACCCCAGAGCACATTGCGTAAGGTGAAGGCCCGCATCGCCGAGCACGAGTCCCGATTCAAGGCACTGTTCAAGCCGGCGGAGCTCGCGGCATCACTGGCGGCGCTCGAAAAATTCCTCGCGATCGCGCAACGAAGAACTGCTCCGAGCCGGCTCGTTCACCGCTCAGGCCCCGCGATTCTTTTTGATTATTGCGACCGCGATCAACACGCAAGGATGGCGTCACCTACGCAACGATCGAGCTCAGCCGACAGGAGTATGAGGACTACTACATAGGCTTCAGCAACGCGATCCTCTGGCCGCTGCTCCACTACTTCGTCAACACCTTCCACTATTCCGATGAGCAGTACGAGGCTTACAAGCGCGTCAACCAGCGCTTCGCCCGCGAGCTCATGCCGCTGCTCCGGCCCGACGACCTTATCTGGGTGCACGACTACCATCTGTTGCCGCTGGCGCAATCGTTGCGCGAACGCGGCGTGACGCAGCCCATCGGACTGTTCCTTCACGTCCCGTTTCCGGGGGTCGAGGTTCTGCGCGTGCTGCCTGTCTATGGAGAGTTGCTCCAGGCGATGCTTTGCTGTGACGTCATCGGCTTTCACACCGAGAGCGATCTGAACGGGTTTCTCTCCAACGTGAGCGCCCTGTGGGGCGCGCAGGCCGTGCAGCCTGACGGGAGCGTCGCGGTTGGCGGGCGGCGCGTGCGCGCCGAAGTGTTCGCGATTGGCGTCGATGTAGACGCTGTCCAGCGCGAGGTGACGGAGGCGCAGTCCTCCGAGGCCTGCAAGCGCATGGTGGCTGGCCTGCTCGGGCGCAGGCTGCTGATCGGCGTCGACCGCCTCGACTACAGCAAGGGCCTGGTCGAGCGCTTTCGCGCATACGAAAGATTCCTGGAAGCGCATCCGGAGAATCTGAACCGCATCACTTACCTGCAGATCGCGCCGCTGTCGCGCACGGACGTGCGCGCATATTCCACCATCCGTCGCGAGCTCGAGCAGGCGACCGGCCGCACCAACGGACGCTTCGCGGACACCGATTGGACGCCGATACGTTATCTCAACCGCAACTTCGCGCACGACGTGCTCATGAGCTTCCTGAGATCCGCGCTGGTAGGGATCGTCACGCCGGTGCGCGACGGCATGAATCTGGTCGCGAAGGAGTTTGTCGCTGCCCAGGACCCGGACGACCCCGGAGTCCTCATACTTTCGACGCTGGCCGGCGCCGCCCGTGAGCTCAGCAGCGCTGTGTTGGTCAATCCCTATGACACGCGCGGCATCGCGCATGCAATCCAGCTCGCCTTCACAATGCCGCTGGCAGAACGGCGTGAACGGCATCAGGCCGCGCTGGAGGTCATGCGCCGCAACGACTTGCACGCCTGGCACCGCAGGTTTCTGGAGTGTCTTGGTGCCGTTCCACTTCCAGCCGTCACGCGGGCCGCGGGTTGATGTCAGTCACTGCTCACACGCGCGAGTGCCCCGGTTCGATCCGCACGCACTTCAATCTCTACGCACCTCGATCCTGAACGCACGGCTTCGGCGCCCTGCGTCAGGCAATTCTCCCCCGAGAGACCTGTCATGAGCATCCATGAATTTCTTTCTCTGCCGATGTTTGAGAACTCGATCGTGGCCTGGCTGCTCGCGCTCAGTGTAGTCGCGGCCCTCATGAGCGGTCTCTTGCTGCTGCGACGCTTGGTGCGCCGGCATCACCAGCGGCTGCTCGACCGGGAGGGCGAGCGGTTACTGGAAGTCCCGTTCGAGGTGCTCAGCCGCACGACTCTCGTGTTCTTTGTCGTCCTGTCAATTGTCATGGGCCTGAAGACGCTGACCGTGTCCGAGCGTACTGCCGACTTCCTCACCTCGCTCCTGGCAGTAGCACTCCTCTGGCAGGCCGGGGTGTGGCTCTCTGCCGCAGTCGTCGGCTGGCTGGAACGCAAGCGCCGCCGTAGCCTGGCGTCGGATCGCGCGCTGGCGAGCTCACTCGGCATCATCGGCCTGGTCGCTCGTACGCTGATCTGGGCCCTGATCCTGCTGCTCACCCTCGACAATCTGGGCGTTGACATCACGGCGCTGGTGGCTGGGCTTGGAATTGGCGGCATCGCCGTCGCCCTGGCGGTTCAGAACATCCTCGGCGATCTGTTCGCCTCGCTCTCGATCACGCTCGATCGTCCGTTTGTGGTCGGCGACTTCCTCATCGTTGGCGATTTTCTCGGCACGGTGGAGTACATCGGGATCAAAAGTACCCGCCTGCGGAGCCTGTCCGGCGAGCAGATCATCATGTCGAACGCCGACCTGCTCGGTAGTCGCGTACGCAACTTCGGTCGCATGGCCGAGCGACGCGTGGTATTCACACTCAACGTCACTTATGAGACGCCTGCGGACGCGCTGGAGCGCATCCCCTGTGTGATACGTCAGATCATCGAGGCGCAGGAGGGCACACGGTTCGATCGCAGTCACTTCGCGAGCTATGGCGTGCACTCGCTGGTTTTCGAGACCGTGTACTATGTACTGTCGGCAGACTACAACCGCTACATGAATATCCAGCAGACAATCAACCTGCGCATCTTCCGCGAGTTCGCGCACATGGACATCCACTTCGCCTATCCCACCCAGAAGGTGTACTTCGCGCAAACCGGGCCCGTGTTCGAGGGTGGGCATTCCTCGCCGGATCGCGCCGCCGCTGCCTAACTCAGGGTGCTCATGCCGATCGTGTATCTGAAGTGATGGTGGCCAGGGGCGGAATCGAACCACCGACACGCGGATTTTCAGTCCGCTGCTCTACCAACTGAGCTACCTGGCCATTGAGGCGAAGGCGGCGGGGCTGGCCCGCCGCGAAGAGGCGCGTATTACACCCTCACCCTGCCCTGTCTCGCAAGCGGCAGAGGGGCTCTTGACCCTCAGCGCGTCTTGAGATCCGCGGCAATCGCGGCCAGCCCCGGGTCGCGATTCGCGAGCCAGTCCCGCGAAGTCAGCGGCGCGGGCAACGCTGGCTCGAGCGTGGTCACCGAAATATCGAATTGGTCGCCGTAACAGCGCGGGTTGTCGCGGCAGCCCTCCACAAGATTCCAGTAGCCGGTGTTGACTGGAAAGCACACACCTGATGCCGGCAGACAGACTGGCTCCCCATGTTCCGACCACCAGTACGTTCGATCACCGCTGACCGCGCCCACGATCGCCACCTTGTCGCCGCCGTCGTGCTTGAGCGCCGCTGCCGTGGCGATGCCTGCGGAGAACGTATAGTTACCGGTGAGAACGTATATGCGCCCGGGAATGCGCT
>DATIEU010000154.1:0-14442 GCA_035455565.1 Steroidobacteraceae bacterium
TCTACGGCCTGAGTGTGTTCGTCGTGATGTCGGCCGGCGCCCTCGTTGCGACATTGCGTGAGCCGGGCGGCAAGCGCCTGATGGCCGCGCTGGTGCTCGCGGCGATCTGGGGCGGTGGGTGGTGGCTATCGCAGTTCGACTGGACGCAGCGCAGCGGCGAGCCCCTGACCGTGAGCCTGGTGCAGGGCGCGATCTCGCAGGACCTCAAGTGGCAGAAGGAGAATCGCGAGGCCACGTTCGACTTGTATCGCGAGCTCAACCGCAAGGCGCTCGGCAGTCGCATCATCGTCTGGCCGGAAGCGGCATTGCCGGCGCTCGCGCACGAGTTCGATGACTATCTCAAGGAACGCTATCGCGAAGCGCAGGCCAAGGGCTCGGACCTCATCATCGGCGTGCTGCGCTATGACTTCGATCGCAAGCAGTATCGCAACTCGATCCTCGCGATGAGCGATCAGCTCACCTGGTATGACAAGCGGCGCCTCGTGCCCTTCGGCGAATTCTTCCCCGTGCCACCGTTCGTGCGCGACTGGATGAAGCTGATGAGCCTCCCCTATGTCGACATGACCGCGGGGCAGCCCGAGCAGCCGCCGCTCCAGGCGGGCGGCCAGAAGCTCGGCGCGACGATCTGCTACGAGGATGCCTATGGCAGCCAGCAGCTCGGGGTGCTGAAGCAGGCGACGCTGCTCGTGAACGTGAGCAACGACGCCTGGTTCGGCGATTCGACGGCGCCGCATCAGCATCTGGAGATCGCACGCATGCGCGCGCTGGAGGATGGCCGCACGCTCCTGCGCGCGACCAACGACGGCATCACCGCCGTCATCGGGCCGGACGGACGCGTGCTCGAGAAGATCCAGCAATTCGAGCCCGGCGTGCTGACGACGAAGGTCGAGCCGCGCATCGGGTTGACGCCCTATGCGCGCGCCGGCAACGTGCCGGTGGTCGCGCTGTGCCTGTTCTGGCTGTTGATCGGGTTGCTCGCGGCACGCGCGCCGACAGGCGCCGCGAAGCGCGGCCGCTTCGAACCGTCGATTTGACCTGGCGTGCATACACTAGTCATTTAGCAAGGGGCGCCGGGTCCGGAAGGTCTTTTCAGGGACGCCGTGAATACATCCCTGTAGGCTCCGACGAAAACGTCCATGTTTCGACGGCCCTGAAAAGACTTCCCGAACCCGACACCCACAATCGTCCGGTCTGCCGCCCAAGGAGATGAGAATGCGTTTCCGCACACGTGCTGCCCTGATCTGCGCATTGACGGCAGCCGCGACCTGGTCGGGCTTCGTGGCTTCGCCCGCGCTCGCGCGCACCGCCAAGCCGCCGCTGCACGGCCAGCACTGGATGGCGATCACCGGCAAGCCGCTCGCCGCCACCGCGGGCGCGATGATGTTCCAGAAGGGCGGCAACGCGGTCGATGCCACCTGCGCCATGCTCGCGGCGGTGTCCACGATGTGGGACGTGCTGAGCTGGGGCGGCGAAACGCAGGCGCTGATCTACAACCCCAACACCGGCAAGGTGATCGCGGTCAACGCGCTGGGCGTCGCGCCGAGCGGCGCCACGCCCGAGTTCTACCGCAAGAAGGACATGAAATACCCGCCGGAGAAAGGTCCGCTCTCCGCTGTCACGCCTGGAACGCCGGGCGGCCTGATGGTGATGCTGGCGGAGTTCGGCACGCTCAGTCTCGCAGATGTGCTCGGGCCCGCGATCGAGATGGCGGACGGTTATCCGATCGAGGCGGAAACGGCCGATCGCATCGAGCGCGAGAAGGCCTCTCTCAAGGAGTGGAGCGAATCGAAGCGCATCATGCTGCCGCATCTCGGCGCAGCGCGCGAAGCGCCTCGCGCCGGCGAGATCTTCCGGCAACCGGACCTCGCCGCGACCTTGCGCAAGCTCGTGGAAGCGGAGCAGAAGGCGCTCGCCGCCGGCAAGGACCGCAAGGCCGCCATCCAGGCTGCCTACGATCGCTTTTACAAAGGCGACATCGCGCGCGACTTCGTAAGCGGCTCGCGCGAGGCGGGGGGCCTCCATACGCTCGAAGACCTCGCGAAGTGGCGCGTGTATCTCGAGGAGCCGGTGCACATCAACTACAAGGGCATCGAGGTCTACAAGCTCAACACCTGGGTGCAGGGCCCGGTGATGCTGCAGGCCCTCAACATTCTCGAGAACTTCGACCTGAAGGCGATGGGCTACAACAGTGCCCGCTACATTCACACCGTGTACCAGGCGATGAACCTCGCTTACGCAGACCGCGACTTCTACTATGGCGATCCGTACTTTCCGCCCGAGGAGCCGGTCCGGGGCCTGCTGTCGAAGGACTATGCACGCGAGCGTGTGAAGCTGGTCGATGCCGAGCGCAACAATCCCGATGTACGCCCGGGCGACCCGTACCCGTTCCAGGACGGCACCAATCCTTATCACGCCTACCTCGAGCGCTGGCGGAGCAAGCAGCCCGAACCGACGGCACCCGCGCAGGCGGAGTTCGATCGTACGTTCCGGCAGGGCACCACCAGCATCGAGGCCGCGGACGACAAGGGTTGGGTCGTCTCGGTGACACCGAGCGGCGGCTGGCTGCCGGCGGTGATCGCCGGACGCACCGGCATCGGCATGAGTCAGCGCGCACAAAGCTTCGTGCTCGATCCGGCGGAGAACCCCTTCAACGTCATCGAGCCGGGCAAACGCCCGCGCGCCACGCTGACGCCGTCGCTCGCGCTCAAGGATGGCAAGCCCTATCTCGCGTTTGCCGTGCAGGGCGGCGACACACAGGATCAGAACATGCTGCAGTTCTTCCTGAACGTGGTCGAGTTCGGCATGACGGTGCAGGAAGCGAGCGAGGCGGCGAACTTCACCAGCTACCAGATGCGCAGTTCCTTCGGCAAGCACGAATCCCAGCCCGGACGGATGACGCTCAACGACTCGATGCCCGAGTGGGTGCGCACGGAGCTGCAGCGCAAGGGATATACGCTCGTCTACGAGGCGCGCAGTTCAGGTCCGATCAATGCGATTTATTTCGACCGCGAGCACGGCACGCTCTGGGGCGGCTCGAGCAATCACGGCGAGGACTACGGCGTGGCCTGGTGAGGGCCGTTCTGCGAGTTCTGATCGTCGGTGCTGTCGTTGAAGAACCACGGACAGATCGGCGGATCGGTATCGGGGCAGGGCGGCGGCGAGACGGGTAACTGCGGGCTCCAGCCACAGATGGGACAGGTTGCTCGGCAGGTGTAGTCGATCGCCACGGGTGCGCATGATGACGAAGGCGCGCCCCTCGACAGCGCCTAGTGAATCACAGAAACCGAAATGCTCCGCGCGCGACCGTGTGAACCACGTCGCAACGACTTGTAGGCGGAGCGACGCGCGAGGTGGCGGTGCTGGCGTATTCCGAAGCGAGCGAGCGCAACAAGGGTCCGATCCTGCGGGTTCTTGCTGACGCGTACCGCGGTTGCCGGGCCGTCCTCGAGATCGGCAGTGGCACCGGCCAGCACGCGGTCTATTTTGCGCGCCACCTGACGCACCTCACCTGGCAGCCGAGCGATGTGCCCGAGGGCTTGCCTGACCTCGCCGAGCGCATCGCTCACGAAGGTCCCGCCAACCTGCGGCCGCCAATCGCGCTCGACGTCCGTTCCCACCCGTGGCCGGTCGACACCGTGGATGCGATTTTCACCGCCAACACTTTTCACATCATGGATTGGCGCAGCGTCGAGCACTTTTTCGCGGGCGTCGACCAGGTGCTGACGCGCAACGGCGTGCTCTGCGTGTACGGCCCGTTTCGCTATAAGGGCGCATTCACGACGGCGAGCAATGCGGATTTTGACCGCTACCTGAGAGCGCGCGATCCGGCAGGCGGGATCCGCGATTTCGAAGCCGTCCATGCGCTCGCCGAGCGCATCGGACTCACGCTCAGCGCCGATCACCCCATGCCGGCCAACAACCAGGCCCTGGTGTGGTCGCGCACCGGGCGGGAATTCACTTCTCGTTGACACGGCGCGAGCCGCGCCGTATCTCTGTGGCGCATGGCCGGCGCCAACCTCGACGAAATCCGCCTGGCGCTCGAGAAGCGCGAGTTCTTCCTCGTCTATCTCCCGATCGTCTCATTGTTCGACGGTCGTTGCGTCGGCGCCGAGGCGCTCATCCGCTGGCGGCGCGGCGCGGAGATCGTCGTCGATGCGTGCGAGTTCATTCCCTCGACAGAAGGCACACCGCTTTCTGGCGTGATCACCTACTGGGTGATCGACACCGTGGCTGCCGAGATCGGCGGCTGGCTGGTGCACAACCCCGACGCGCTCATCAGTTTCAACATCCCGCCGGAAATCCTCGGGCGCGGCGGGCTGCAGTACGCGGCCGTCAAGTCGGGACTGCGCTCACGCGTGAGGCAGGTGATCCTCGAAATCACGGAGCGCGGTGTACCGGATCAGCTCGGACTCGACGCGCTCAACAGCGTCGCCGACACCGGCGCCCGCGTCGCGCTCGATGACGTGACGCTCTCGGGCGCCAACCTGGCGCTCCTCACGCGCTGCAACTTCGACATGATCAAGATCGATCGCGCGCTCGTCGCGCAGCTCACCTCCGGTGACGTGCTGCCGACCTGGCTGGGGGGCCTCAAGACGCTGTTGCAGACGGCGACGTCGCTGCAGGTGATTGCCGAGGGTGTCGAGAACGCCCACCAGGCGGAAGTGCTCAGGACTGCCGGCGTCCAGATGGCGCAGGGCCATCATTTCTCGGCCCCACTGCCGGCCGCCGCATACAAGCGCTATTACGCCGCGACGCGCGGCAGTCCGTAGCACGGCGGCCGCGGGCCGTCAGGTCTTCGCGGCGTTGTCGACCACGCCGTGTCGCACGGCGAAGAGCGCCGCCTGCGTGCGATCCTCGAGGCCGAGCTTGGAGAGGATGCTGCTCACGTAACCCTTGATGGTGCCCTCGGTCAGGTGCAACGTGCGCCCGATCTGCTTGTTGCTGCGGCCTTGCGCGATCAGCTCGAGCACCGAGCGTTCGCGATCCGTGAGGTCCCCGAGCGGATCCGTGGGCGCGGGCTTGCGCAATTGCGCGAGCAACGAGCGCTGTGCCTCGGCATCGAGCCACGGCTGACCGGCGGCAACGGTGCGAATCGCGCGCACGAGCTCGGCCTTGGCGATGTCCTTGAGCACGTAACCGAGCGCGCCGCGCCCCATCACTTCCTGGACCTGGCCTTCTTCGGCATAGCTGGTGAGCACCAGCACCTGCGTCGCGGGGAGCTCCGTGCGAATGCGCTTGATCGCATCGGGCGCCTTGAGGCCCGGCATCTTGAGATCGATCAGCACCACGTCGGGCTTGAGTGCGATGGCCGCGCTGACCGCCTCGTCGCCGTTCGAGGCCTCGCCGACGATCACGATCTCGTCGCTGTCCTCGAGCAGCGCGCGCAAGCCCTCGCGCACGATGGCGTGGTCGTCTACCAACAGTAGCCGCAATGCATTGGTATTGTTGTTCATGGCGATGAGCGGTCCCGGCGCGGAATGGTGAAGGTGACGCGTGTGCCGTGTCCGAGTGTCGATTGATAGCTTACTGCGCCGCCGAGCGAAATCGCACGTTCGCGCAGCGTGTGCAGGCCCAGGCCGCCATCGCGCTCGGTGCGCGCGAGCTGCTCGTCGGCGAAGCTGAAGCCGCAACCGTTGTCCTCGACGACCAGGGTGAGATAGGTGTCCTCGAGCCGCGAGTGCACCGTGACGAGCCGCGCGCCCGAATGGCGGATCGCGTTCGACAACGCTTCCTGGCACATGCGAAAGAGGGTCTCTTCGCTCGCGAGCGCCTGCGGCGCGTAGTGCGTCAGGTCGATGCGGATTTCCGGTGTTTCCGGCGCCAGCAGCGTGGCCAACCGGCGCAGTGCCGAAGCCAGCCCCGCCCGCCGCACCTCGTCGATGCCGGCCGCTTCGCCCGGCTGGCTGGCGCCCAGGTCCGCCGGCCGCAACTCGCGCAACAGCGCGCGCATCTCCGCGAATCCGTGTCGCGACAACTCTTCGAGGCGACGGGCGCGACGCTCGCCCTCGAGCGGATCGCGCTTCCAGGCGGAAGCGAGCGACTGTGCGATCAGGCTGATGCTCGAGAGCACCTGGCTCACCGAGTCGTGCAGGTCGCGCGCGAGGCGTTGCCGCTCGCGCATCACTGCGGCCTGGCGTGCCTCGGCGTAGAGGCGCGCATTCTTGATCGCCACCGCGAGGTGGTCCGCGATGACCTGGATGCTGGCCTCGTCGTCCGCATGGAACGGCTGTGTGCTCTCGATATTGATGACGCCGAACACCTCGGTGCCGAGGACGATGGGCACGGCGAGCTCGGAGGTGACTTCGATCGGCAGGGGCGGCGGCACGTAATATGGGTCGCTGTGCACGTCGTTGACGATCTGCGGGCGCCGTTCACGAACGGCCACGCCGCAGATGCCACGCGTGATCGGCATCGTGTAGGGTTCGCGGAACACGTGGCGATAAGCGCCGGCGTGCGCGTGGAACAGCAGGTAATCGGGCTCGCCTTTCTGCAGCAGCGGAATGACGACGTTGGGGTAGCCGAGCACCTCGTGGATGACCTCGGCCGCGGTGAGCACCAGGTCATCGGGCTCGAGACCGGACGAAATGAGCCGCGACACGCGTGCGATCAGCTCCATGCGTTCGCTGCGGCGCTGCTCGGCGCGGTAACGCAGTGCATTCTCGATGGCGATGGCGGCGTGGCGCGCGAAGAGCTGCAGCGTCTCCAGGTCGGAGGAGTCGAAGCGGCGCGGCGGCTTGGCGCCGATGCCGAAGAATCCAAGCAGCCGCCCGTGCGCGTGAATCGGCACGCCGATCACCGGGTTGTCCTTGAGCTCCGGCAGGGTGATGTTGGCGAGGCTGCCATAGGAATCGCTCAGCACCGGCTCCCCGCTCTGGAGAACCGCTCCTGCCAGGCCGATGCCCGGTCCCATTTCCGCTCCCTGCTCGCTCGCCGGCATGCGAAAGGTCGCCTCGGTGCGGATCAGGTGTTTCTGCGCGTCGTATAGGCCGATGCTGCCGTCCTCGGCGTCGAGCAGCTCGCAGGCGTGGCTCACGATGCGCGTGAGCAGAGGTCTGAGCTCCAGCTCGCTCGAAATCTCCTCCACTACGCGCCGCAAAGTCTCCGCCTGGCGCTGCGCGCGCGCGGCCACAGTTTTCGGTTGCGCAGACATCGGTCGTGGGGGCGGCACCGGCGGTATGGATGCAAGCAGTGATTCGGAGTATCGAATCACCCGCTCGGCCATCGCAAGTCGGGGCGCAAACACGGCAAAAGACCCCCCGGGGAGTGGTGCTCCCCGGGGAGAACTGCGCGGATCCGGAGGGGGGGTCCTGCGATTCCGCATTGGGGATCCTTGAGAGTGCCGGGCGACAGTGTGCGGGCCGCGCCGCGGCCACGGCAGCGCGTGTCGTCAGGTCGCGGATCTGACTTTAGTGAGAAAGGCCCGCCGCGTGGGCAGCGTCAGGGCGGCCACCTGGCCGAGCACGCGCAACAGGAACAGGCCCTGCAGAGTCCACAGCAAGGCAGGCTTCAGGCTCACGGACCCGCCAGCTCGGCGGCGAACATCGTTCGATAGTGGCGATACCACTCGCTCTGAAAGCGCTCCGCCGGGTCGTAGCGTCGCTTGAGCTTCAGGAACTCGACGAACTGTGGGTACGCCTTCAGCACCTGGTCCTTGCGCGCCCAGCGGTGATAGGTGAGGAAATAGGATCCGTTCTGCTCGAGCGCGAGATCGATCAACCGCTGAAATTCCCACGCCGACTTCTGCAGGCCGGTGTCGCTGTGCTCGACGCGCAGGTTCATCACGATGCACGCGAAGTCCTCTTTCGCCCAGGCGAGGAACGTTTCGTCATCGCGCCGGATCAGGCGGATGGTGCCGTAGATGAGATTGGTGT
Organism: Steroidobacteraceae bacterium; assembly: GCA_035455565.1. Taxonomy (GTDB): domain Bacteria; phylum Pseudomonadota; class Gammaproteobacteria; order Steroidobacterales; family Steroidobacteraceae; genus DATBVX01. The sequence goes on from DATIEU010000154.1 coordinate 7,872, forward strand.
CGTGCGCACGCATGTCGCGCGCCACTGAGTCCATGAAGGCCCCGAGCTTCTTCATGGGCACATAGAGCTCGGTGATCATCAGCGAGCCCGGCGGATAGTCGGGCGCGAGGCGCTTGAGCTCCGCATCGAAATCGGCGTCGTAATACGAGAGCTGATGTGTGTCCGACCAGTAGACCTGCCCGTTGGTGCTCAGGTAATAGTCGCGATAGGTGTCGAATGCACGCGCCTTGTCCAGGTGCGCCAGTGCGAACAGTCGCTTCCAGGCAGCTGGATCGAGGGTGAGCTGATCGGCCGGCATCGGCGTGTCGAGCGGCATGGGCTGGTAGGCCGAGAACACACCCGCGATGAGAAAGTCGTCCGCGCGCTCGTCGGTCTTGAACTGGAAGTCGCCGTAGAGGTAGCCCTCGCTGATGCGTGCGGCGAAGGCGCCAGGCAGATCCGCGAGCGGCAACACCGCGACGTCACGCCGCAGTTTCATGCGCCGTTGCAGCTTGAGGTCGACAGTCGTCACCACGCCGAACAGGCCATAGCCGCCGATCACCAGCCGGAAGAGCTCCGGGTGCTGCGTGCGGCTCACCTCGATCTCGCGTCCGTCGGCCTGCAGGAGCCTGAAGGCCAGTACGTCCTGGACGAAAGGTTTCCAGGCAAGGCCGCGCCCGTGCGCATTGGCGGAGAGCGCTCCCCCGATCGAGAGTTCGTCCGCGCCGGTCTGCTTCTGGATGATGCTCCAGGGCTGCAGATCGTCCTTCTGCATTTCGAGGAGGCGCTCGATGAGCGCGGGCCAGCCGATGCCGGCCTCCACGCTGACCACGCCGTGCTCGCGATCCAGCGCGAGCACACGCGCCAGTTTCGACATGTCGATATGCAGCGCGTCGCGCGCGAACTGCTGGCCACCCATGGCGTGCCGGCCGCCGGAAACACTGATGGAAAGATTCTCACGCGCCGCGCGCTCGATCAGCGCCCGCAACTCCGCGAGCGTCGTCGGCTGCGCCAGCTCGCGCACCACGGTGGCATTGAGCCGCGAATGCACATCGTTGAGCTCGACAGGCGTCGGCGCTGGCGCAGGGACGGAGCTGCATGCCGCGAGAAAAATGGCGAGGCAGATGCCGGCGAGCCTCATGCGGCACCTCGTTCGCGGACGCGCTGCTGCGCGAGACGTGCGAAGCCCACATAGAGAAGCGCGAGTGCCGGCAGCAGCAGCACGTGGTAGGTGGCGTTGTGATCGAAATGCACGCGATCAATCGCCACGTGCTGTTGCTGAATGAGGGCCGCCACTGCCGAGAGGCCCAGCCCGACGAGCCCGAGGATTGCGCCGCGGCGGTCTGTCTCGCGCAGACGACGCACGAAACCGGCGGCGCACAGCGCCGTGCCGGCAACCGATGCGGTGAGGCTCAGCAGAAAGCGCGGATCGCGCCAGGCGAGGATCGCATAAATCGCGAGCAACAGCGCGAGCAGCAAGCCTGGGCCGCGCATCGCTCGCAGGCCCAGCAACTCGAGACCGCTGAGCGCGAGGCCTGCAGCGGCGACGCCCGCAAACAGCATCGCGAGCCACCAGACGATCTGCTGCGCGAGCGTCTCTTCCGCGCTGAAGAATCCATGCCACGTGCCGCCGACGAGCGCCGCGGCCGCGAATCCCGCGAAGAACACCACCGGTCCGTGAAATCGCGCCGCGGCACTGAAGCGCGCCAGGCGCCACGCGCACAGCAGGCACACGGCTGTCAACAGGTAATCGGTCAGCGTCGTAGCGAGTTCACGCACTCGGCAAACGCCTGGCAATCACGCGGACAGACTCCTAGTCACTGGGCCGGCTTGATCGTAGCATCGCCGCAGAATGACCTCGACCGTGATCGACCACGTGGCCCTGGTGGGACGCGACGTGCACGCGATGCGCGTTGCTTTCGAGCGTCTCGGCTTCGCGCCCACGCCCCCGAAGCTGCTGATGCGCTGGGACGCGAAGACCGGCGAGCGCGAATCGCTCAAGCAGGAGACCTCCCACGCGGTGCTCGAGCGCGGCTACATCGAATTGGCCGCGGTGCTGACCGATGAGCCCGAGCATCACCTCACGCGCTACCTGCGCCGTTACCAGGGGTTGCATGTTCTGGCGTTCACGAGCCGCGACATCGATGCCGATCACGCGCGCTGCGCGGCGGCGGGGCTGGAACCGACGCCCGTGACCATCGCCACGCGCGATGTCGACTACGGCAGTCGTCAGGGCGCCGCGCAGTTTCGCTGGTTCCTGCTCGGCGTGGACCGCGCGCCGGAAGGCCTGCTCTGCTACGTGCACAACCACACGCCCGAGCTCGTGTTCCAGCCCGAGGTCATGCAGCACCCGAACTCGGCGCTCGGTCTGCATGGCGTCACGATCGTGGCATCCAAGCCCGAGCGTGTTGCTGAGCACTACCGGACACTCCTCGGGCTGGACCCGATTGCGGGCGACGAGGAATTGCGCTTCGAACCCGGACACCAATGCATCCGCATCATGACGCGGCACGCGTTCATCGCGCGCTACCCGGGCGCTGGCGTGCCGGTGATGCCGTGCCTGCGTGCGTTCGATGTGATCGTGCGTGATATCGGCGCGGCGCGCGCCTACCTGAATGCCACCCGCGTACGTCACCAGGTCCGCGAAGACGGCAGCGTCTGGGTGGGGCCGCGCTCCGCCTGTGGGGCGGCGCTACGCCTGATGACGCAGTGAAATTCGTGTATCCTTGCGCGTTCGTCGCAACACATTGATTTTCTGAATAATACCGATGGAAGAGCGCTACGACCCCGCCCGCATCGAGCCTGAGGCCCAGGCCTTCTGGACCGAGCAGCGCTCTTTCGAGGTCGAGGAGGGCGCCGAAGGCGACAAGTACTACTGCCTGTCGATGTTCCCGTACCCGAGCGGGCGCCTGCACATGGGCCACGTCCGCAACTACACCATTGGCGACGTGATCGCGCGCTTCATGCGCATGCAGGGGCGCAACGTCGTGCAGCCGATGGGGTGGGATGCCTTCGGGCTGCCCGCCGAGAACGCGGCGATGCAGAACGCAGTGCCGCCCGCCAAGTGGACGCGCGACAACATTGCGTACATGCGCAACCAGCTCAAGTCGCTCGGCTTTGCGATCGACTGGCGGCGCGAGCTTGCGACCTGCGATCCCGAGTACTACCGCTGGAACCAGTGGCTCTTCCTGCGCATGCTGGAGAAGGGCATCGCGTACAAGAAGACCGGCGTCGTGAACTGGGACCCGGTCGACAAGACCGTGCTCGCGAACGAGCAGGTGATCGAAGGGCGCGGCTGGCGCACCGGCGCGCTCGTCGAGAAGCGCGAGATCCCGATGTATTACCTGCGCATCACGCAGTACACCGAGGAGCTCCTCGCGGCGCTCGATTCGCTCCCCGGCTGGCCCGAGCGGGTCAAGCTGATGCAGGCCAACTGGATCGGCAAGAGCATCGGCGTCAACTTCGGCTTCCCCTACGAGATCGACGGGCAGAAGCACCTGTTGCGCGTCTTCACGACGCGTGCCGACACCATCATGGGCGTCACGTTCGTCGCGATCGCGCCCGAGCATCCGCTCGCACAGCGCCTCGCGCGCGATCAGCCGCACGTCGCCGCCTTCATCGAGGAATGCCGCAAGGGCGGCGTGACCGAGGCGGAGATCGCGCTCGCCGAGAAGAAGGGCGTGCCGACCGGTTTCACGGTCACGCACCCGCTCACGCGCGAGCCGGTGCATGTGTGGGTCGGCAACTACGTGCTCATGGCCTACGGGGAAGGCGCGGTGATGGGCGTGCCCGGCCATGACGAGCGCGACTTCGAGTTCGCGAAGAAATATCGCCTGCCGATCCGCGCGGTGATCGATGTCAACGGGCAGACCTATTCCTCGGATGCCTGGCAGCCCTGGTACGCCGAGTACGGCACGCTCGCGAACTCGGGAAAGTACGACGGGCTCGATTACCAGCAGGCGGTGCGCGCGATCGCGGCCGATCTCACCACGCTCGGCCTGGGCGGCAAGCAGACGGTCTGGCGCCTGCGTGACTGGGGCATCTCGCGCCAGCGTTACTGGGGCTGCCCGATTCCCATCGTCCACTGCGAGAAGTGCGGCGACGTGCCGGTGCCCGACGAGCAGCTGCCCGTGTTGCTGCCGGAAGACCTCGTGCCCGATGGCAGCGGCAGCCCGCTCGCGAAGACGCCGTCCTTCTACGAGACGCAGTGCCCGAAGTGCGGCGCGCCGGCGCGGCGCGAGACAGACACGATGGACACGTTCGTCGATTCATCGTGGTACTTCATGCGCTACGCCTCCTTCGACAACCACGAGGCGATGGTTGATGAGCGTGCGAATTACTGGATGCCGGTCGACCAGTACGTTGGCGGCATCGAGCACGCCATCCTGCACCTGCTCTATTCGCGCTTCTGGACGCGCGTGATGCGCGATTTCGGCATGGTAGGCGTCGCCGAGCCGTTCATGAACCTGCTCACGCAGGGCATGGTGTTGAACGAGATCTATTTCCGCAAAGACGAGGCGGGACGTCTCACCTACTTCAACCCCGCGGACGTGGAAGTGCAGCGCGACGAGCACGGCAAGCCCGTGCGCGCGACGCTCCTCGCCGACGGCCAGCCGGTGGAGACGGGCGGCATCGGCACCATGTCCAAGTCGAAGAACAACGGCGTCGATCCGACCACGCTGGTGAAGGAATACGGCGCCGACACCGCGCGACTCTTCATGATGTTCATGGTGCCGCCCGAGGACACGCTGCTGTGGTCGGACGAGAGCGTGCAGGGCGCGTTCCGTTTCCTCAAGAAGCTCTGGAAGATGGTGTTCGATCACGTAAGCGAGGGCCCGGCGCAGGCGCTGGTCACGGTGGCGCTCGATGGCCCGCAACGGGAGCTCCGCCATCTCGCCCACGAGACGCTGGTCAAGGTGAGCGACGACATCAGCCGGCGGCGCAAATTCAACACCGCCATTGCCGCGGTGATGGAATTCATGAATGCGCTCGGCAAGTTCGACGACGCGACGCCCACCGGACGGGCGGTGCGGCAGGAAGCGCTCGAGCTCGTGGTGCTCATGCTGGCGCCGATCGTGCCGCACATCGCGCACACGTTGTGGCACGCGCTGGGACGCGAGACCGCAATCGTCGACGAGCGCTGGCCGCAGCCCGACCCGGACGCGATCAGCCGCGACACGCTCGAGATCGTGGTGCAGGTGAACGGCAAGCTCCGCAGCCGCATCAACGTGCCCGCGGGCGCGGACGACGAAACGGTGAAGCAGGCGGCGCTGGCCGATGCCAATGTGCAGCGCTTCGTGCTCGACAAGCCGGTGCGCAAGGTCATCGTCGTGAAGGACAAGCTGGTCAATGTCGTGGTGTGAGCGGGGGTTCATCCTCCTATTTGCGCTCGCGCTCGCGGCGTGCGGCTTTCACCGGCAGGGCGTTCGGCCGGTGTCTCCCGTCATGAAGCTCACTTATCTCGACGCCAGGGACGAGCGCAGCGATTTCCTGCGCGGACTCTCGAGCGCGCTCGAGGCGAACGGCGCGACGCTGGCGGCCACGCGCGACGGTGCCACCGCAATCCTCAGCGTCGAGCGCGACGAGACCGGCCAGCGCGTGCTGTCGGTATCCGCGCGCAATACGCCGACCGAATACGAGATCTATTACACCGTTACCTACTCGGTGACGGCGGGCGGGGAAGAACTGCTCGCACCTCGCACCATCACGCTGACGCGCGACTACAGCTTCGACGAGGAAGCGCTGCTCGCGAAACAGCACGAAGAGGAATTCCTGCGCGAATCGCTGGCGCGCGACCTGGTGAGCCAGGTGATGCGCAGCCTCGCGAGCCTTTAGCCCTCGCGGGGCTGCGTGGGTTGCGGAAGCAAGCCACGTGCCTTTGCACTGCCATGTCGCATAACTCCGGCGAAACCGGCCGGCACTTTAGGGAACACCCCGAGCCGGCAGATTAAGTGAATCAGCGACTTCGAACCGCCGCCAGAAGAATATCGGACAAAACGGGTGCAATATTGGACACCCAATGAGTCCCATAATTAATAGTTAGGCGCCTCGATGGCCGAACGCGATCTTGCGGCAGCGTACGTGCGTTATCTCACGGAGGGATCGGAGTCTGACGAATGGGCACTCTATGAACTGAGTGAGCTCGCCCGCGAGAGCCCGGACCGGGCGTGGCAGGAGATTCAGCGCATCAATTCCATCCCGATTGACGACGAGGCATGGAAGTCACACGTTCATGCCACCCTCGGATGCGGCGCTCTGGAAGACCTTATCGTGCTGCACGAGAAACTCATGCTCCCAATCGTATTAAAAGCTGCCGAATCAGATCCGACGATTCGCGATGAGTTATCGGTGATTTATCAAGGATCGGTTGGTGAACGAATTTGGTCTCAGATCTGTACAGTGTTGGCCCGCGACCAGCATGCGCGAGGCGCCTAACAACCGGTTGCAGCGGACCGTGAGGGATAAAGTGCCAGCATCCAATTCATATCGTCCGGCCGCTGAACCGGGACGTTAGACGACATGAATGAAACGCCGGCTCGAAGTGCTAGCGGACCACATGGTCCCGCCTTCGGAGGTGTGCTTCGAACAGCAC
>DATIEU010000155.1:0-2601 GCA_035455565.1 Steroidobacteraceae bacterium
GCAGAAACCGCGGCGGGCTTTTCTCCGCGGGCTCGGTGCGCGGCTTCAACGAGATCTCCAGGCGTCCGACCTCGAGGTAGTCGACGTCGATCGTTTGGACCAGGAGGCTGCGCAGCCGATTATCCGCACGCAAGTCGTGCACCACGATGTGCACGCGTGGCTGGTCGATCTCGATGAGGGTGGCGCTGAGCGGGCCGGTGAGCCGGCCCTGCAAGCCCTCGAAGCGCATGCGCAACTTGCCGATCTGCGTGACATTCCCGGCGAGCCACTGCAGACCCGATTCCGTGTAGCACAACCAGTACAGCGCGATGACCGGCACGCTGATCGCAAGCAGCAGACAGGCGGCGATGACGATGAGCGTGCGGCGCTTGATCACAGGCGTGGCTGGATGTTGAGGTGCAGGCGGGGATCGAGGCCACTCTGCGAGAGCGCCTGGGCGATGTCGATGCCGAGCGTCACCACCGGGATGCGCCAACGAAAGCCGATACCCGCGGAATACTCGAGCGGGTCGCCGAGCTTGTTGACGGCGTTGCCGGTATCGAAGAACACCGCGACACCGAAGCTGCGCGGCAAGTCGCGCTCGATCTCGAGGCTGCCGACGAGCAGATGGCGGCCGCCCGTACGATTGCCATCCTCGTCCGTGGGCGACAGCTCATTGAGCCCGAAGCCGCGGACGCTCCGGTCGCCGCCCGCGAAGAAGCGCCGCGATCCAGGCAGTTCGGAAAAATCCGCCACGGCACTCAGGCCCACTTCGGCGCGCAGGATCAGGTGCCACTGCGGGCTCATGTCGAAGACGCGTTCGTCCTGCACGTGCAGCTGCAGGAAGTCGGCGTCGGAACCGAGGGCGCTGTGCGAGCCCGTGAGCTCGGCGAACAGCCCGTTGCCGAGCACCAGCGATGACTCGCCGCTGAAACTCGCGGGCAGGCGCGCGAAGCTGATGCCCGGCATGATGTAGTTATCGGACGTGTCCTCGGTTGGCGTTTCGCTGCGGCTGCGCTCAAACGTCACGAAGAGGACGCGTTGCCACTTGCCGATGATCTGCGTCAGGTTGGGCGTGACCTCGGTGGAAGTCAGGTCCAGGTCGGCCTTTTCCTCGCGGCTCACGGTCCAGTCGAGGCCGACGTGCTCGAGCGCCGGGTCGCCCACCGGCACGATGTAATGCAACTCGAACGCCTGCTTCGTATTCGAGCCCAGCAGCTCCACACGCGAGCGATGGCCCTTGCGGTTGAGTCGCCGGTTGTCCCAGGCGATGGTGCCGCGCACGCGCGTGTCGGTGCCGTAGCCGATGCCAACGGTGTACTTGTTCTTCTTGGACGGCTCCGCGCGAATACTGACCGGCACCGTGAGCGTCTCGGGATCGCGCTGTCCCGGCGTGATCTCGACGGTCGAGAAGTACTGCGTGTCGTCGAGCGCGAACTGCGTGGTGAGGAGCCTCACCGCCTCGAAATTGTCGCCCTCCTTGTAGCGCAGGTACTTGCGTACGAGTTCCTGATCGACCGCGTTCTGCTCGATCTCCGTGGGCCCGAATCGGTAGCGCGGCCCGGTGTCGAGCGTCAGGTATGCCCAGGCTCGATGACTCGGGGGGTCGACCTTGAGCTCGTGACGTGTGAAGCGCGCATCGAGAAAGCCCGAGCCGAGCGCCGTGCGCTGCAGATCGCCCCTGAGCTTGTCATAGGCGGCGTGGCTCAGACGCGCTCCGAGCCTTAGATCCGAGTCCGCGATCAGGGTCTTGAACATGGGATCTTCCGCGCCGGGCCCGGACACCTGGACCGTGGCCTCCTCGAGGATCACCGCCGGACCGTGGTCGATCTTGAGCGTTACGCGCCAGTCTTTGCCGTTCGGCATATGCTCGACCGAGGACTGCACGCTCGGCTCGTAGAAGCCGAACGGCCTGAGCGCCTGGCGCACCTCGATCGGCGTACGCTCGTGCAGGCGCTCGACGGTGTCGGCCGACAGGTCGTCGCGCTCACGATAGCGCTGCAGGCTGAGATAGACGAGGAGGTTGCGCTTGATCTCCTCGCTCACGCCCTCGATTACGACTTCGATGTCGGCGCAGGCCGTATGCCAGATTGAAAAGAGTGCGAGTGCGGCGAGCCAACGACTGCCAGGAATGGACCGTTTCATGCACGCATCGCTTCTGGCGCGTGGAACTCGAACTCACTGGTGCCGGATATCCGACCAGTGCTGTCGAAGCGGCGTTCCCGGATCTCGGTCCGCCCATCGCGATCCATGAGCAGGACGGTCGAGCAGCGCGTGCCGTAGCGCTCGCTCACGATGAACGGCGATGACAGCAGCCGCTCCCATTCCGGGCCCACGCCCGTGTCGGGCAGCAGGTCGTCCGGTACCGGTGTGCGGTCGGCCAGCATTTCAAAGAACGCCGCGCCCGACGGTTGGTCACCCCCGATCAGCTCTTCGAAGCGACGGCGCGTGAGCTCGAGCTTGGGCCACGGCGTATTGAGCAGATGATTGCTGAGGCCATGCACACCGGAAGGAAGAACGCGCGAGAACTCAGCTGAGCGGTTCGAGCCATGGACCATCGCATGCTCGTCGGCGAGCAGGAGATTGAAACCGCCGTATTGGTCGGCGGATGCCGACAACTCG
>DATIEU010000156.1:0-5235 GCA_035455565.1 Steroidobacteraceae bacterium
GCACCGAGACTTTCCCGCTCACGCTCGACAACCTGGTCGCGGGCGATGATTTCGATCCGCTGGCGGCGAGCACCGCGATTTACTTCGATGCCGATGCCGACGGCGCACTTTCCGCAGGCGACACCGCTTACGCGCCCGGAAGCAACGATCCCACGCTCGCGCCGGACGCGGGCGTATCGGTTCTGCTGGTCAACGACATTCCCGCGCCGCTGGCCGACGGCGCGCTCGGCCGCAGCCGTTTGCTCGCGCGCGCTGCGACCGGCACCGGCACACCAGGCACTGTGTTCGCGGGGCAGGGCGCGGGTGGCGAGGACGCGGTCGCCGGCGCCAATGGCGGACAGGCCAACGCAGCGGGTGAATACCAGGTGAGCGAAAGCCAGGTCGCGCTGACCAAGAGCGCCACCGTGAGCGGTGCGGCGGGCGGCACTGCAGCCGTGCCCGGCGCGCGTATCACCTACCAGATCGTGGTCAACGTGAGCGGCAGCGCGCCCGCAGCCAACTTCGTGCTGACGGATCCAATTCCCGCGGGCACGACGTTCGCGGGCGGCTCGCTCGTGCTCAACGGCGTCGTGCTCACCGATGCCGTGGACGCCGACGCCGGCGAATTCCAGGGTGGCGCGTCGCCCAGCGTGCGCGTGTCGCTCGGCACTCTCACACAGGCGGCCGGACCACAGACGGTCGCCTTCACAGTAACAATCAACTGAACGGACAGGAGTCGATTCATGAATGCGAGGATGAGCTGGATGACGGGGGCATTGCTGGCGCTCATGGCGACGCAGGTCAGCGCGCAGGAGAAGGGCTGCATCCTTCTCAAGACCGTGGCCGAGATCGAGCAGGTGACCAAGGATGAGCGCGGCCAGGAGACCACGCAGCTCGTGCCCGTGGAAAAGATCGTTCCCGGCAACGAGGTCATCTACACCGTGAGTGCCACCAACATCTGCGACCAGGTGGCCGACAACGTCGTGATCGACAACCCGGTGCCGCAGCACATGGATTACATCGGCGGCAGCGCCATCGGTCCGGGCACGGACGTGTCCTTCTCGATCGACAACGGCTTCAACTACGGCAAGCCCGAGACGCTCAAGGTAGCCGGTGCAGACGGCAAGCAGCGCCAGGCCGAGCCGCGTGAGTACACCAACATTCGCTGGGTGATGCGCAACCCACTCAAGCCGGGAGCCGTGGCCTTCGCGCGCTTCCGCGCTGTTCTCGAATAAGAGCGCAGTTCCTTTAGAGCGACGGGGAAGCACGTCGCGGACAGCAAGGGTCCGCGGCGTCGTTTTCTTGTGCCTTGTGTATTTGAAATGAGGAGTAACGAATGATCTCGGCAATCAAGCAAGTGAGGACGGTGCTCGCCGCGGCCGTGCTGGTGGCATCGCTCGCGGGCGTGCAGACGGCTTTCGCCGCCGGCACGGACGCGGGTGTGACCATCGGCAACCGCGCCACCGTCAATTACACGGTGGGCACGACGGCGCAGTCGCCGATCGAGAGCTCGCCCCTCGGCAACAGTAACCCCGGTGTCGGCAACGGTGCCAACACCAACTTCGTGGTGGACCGCCGCATCGACTTTACCGTCGTGGAGACGGGCGGGGGTTTCACGACGGTTGCTCCGGGGCAGATCAATGCGGTGACGATCTTCACCGTGGCCAACACCAGTAACGCCGCGCAGGGCTTCCAGCTCTCGGCTGCGAACGTCGGTGGCACGGTGTTCGGGAACAACGACAACAGCGATGTGGGCAACATCCGCGTGTTCGTCGACAACCCGGCTGGCGGTGGTACTGCAGGCGCGTATGACCCGCTGGTAGACACTGCGCTGCATATCAACACGCTAGGCGAAGACCTCAACGTGGTGGTGTTCGTGGTGTCCGATGTGCCGCCAACAGCGACCAACGGCCAGTTCGCCAACGTGCGCCTCACGGCACGTGCGGCCACGGTCGGCAGCAACGGCGCCACGCTCGAAACCGAGACGGCCGGTGCCGACACGGCGGGCATGGACGTGGTGTTCGGTGATGCCGCGCGCGACGCGACCGAGACGGCGGACGATCAGTACGCCGTGCAGTCGGCCGCGCTCACGATCACGAAGAGCTCGTCGATCATCAGCGATCTCTTCAACGGCACGGGGCCCAATCGCAAGGCGATCCCCGGATCGGTGATCGAGTACGTGGTGTCCATCACCAACAACGGCACGGCGGCGGCGACCAGCGTGCGGCTCTCCGACACGTTGGATGCGAACCTGGACTTCGCCACCGGTCAGTACAACGGCGGTGCCGCCGATGTGCAGATCGATGTGGGTGCAAGCACCACATACTGCCTGGTCGAAGACGGTGCGGACGCCAATGGTGACGGTTGCAACCGCGCGGGTCAGACGTTGAACGTCAACCCGGTGGCGACCATCACCGTGGCGCCGACCCAGACGGCCACAGTGCGCTTCCGCGCCACGATCCTCTGATCGTGGTGTGACGGATGACTGAGCGCGCCACAACTGGCGTGCTCGGAGCCATCCATCGGCTGGCAGTGCAGATGACTGCCGGCTGGTTGCGCGTCCGAGCATTCGATACTCCGGCTCACGGCCGGGGCGGGGCGGACTCTCGTGTCCGCCCGGCCCCGCGCCCGTGGGCTTTCGTGCTTGGACGTTCCCTGATCCTCCTGGGGCTTGCGACCACCGGGCTGGCTCAAGCGCAATCGCCGACGCCGCCCGGCACGGCGATTCGCAACACTGGCCAGGCCACCTTCGTGAACGTGAGCGGCGCCACGCGCGTCGTCGCGAGCAACGAAGTGTTGATCGTGGTGGAGCCGCCCCGCTCGAGCGCGACGTTGAGCCTGCTGCGTTCGGCCGCCATACCGGTGGCCTTGCAGCAGCCTGCGGGACCGACACAGTGTCTCGCTGCCGGCGGCACGCTCCAGACCTTGCCTGATCCCATCCTCATCGGCGGCGGGACGATCGATCCGACCCGACCCGTGCCGCTCACGGGGACCGCGAGCTATCACGGCGGCGAAGCGCTGTTCGTGCGGCTGGTGGATGCCGACCAGAACCGCGACGCCGCGGTTCGCGACACCGTGGACGTGCGGCTCGATTCCGCGCCCGGTGCCGATAGCGAGACGGTGCGACTGCTCGAGACCGCAGCGTCGAGTGGCGAGTTCGTGGGCTACCTGCAAACTGCATCGGGCTCGCCGGCCAGCGGCGATTGCATGCTCCAGGTCGCCTCGGGATCCACGGTGGCTTCGGCCTACGTGGATCGTTTCGACAACACTGACACGAGCAACGCGCAGGCGATCGTCGATCGTGCCGGGCGCGTGTTCGATTCGCGCAACGGCCAGCTCGTCGATGGCGTGCGCGTGCGGCTGGTGAATGCGCAAACGGGCCAACCTGCGGTCGTCGTCGGCGACGACGGGGTGAGCAGCTTCCCGAGCGAGGTCGTGACCGGCTCGTCGGTCACGGACGCGGGCGGCACCGTCTACAGCTTCGCGCCGGGAACCTTCCGCTTCCCGGTGGTGCTCGCACCGGGCAACTATCGCTACGAAGTCGTGCCCGCGGCCGGCTATCGCTTCCCCTCGACGGCGGACCCGGCGGCACTCCAGGCCCTGCCGGGCGCTCCATTCGTCATCAACGCCGGCTCAACGGGTGGCGCGTTCACCATCGACTCGCCCGCTGCGGCGGGCATCGACGTGCCGCTCGATCCGAACGCCACGCAACTGCTGTTGCAGAAATCCACGCTCGCGGGGCTCGCCGCCCCGGGCGATTTCGTGCAATACAGCTTGAGCCTGGAGAACACGAGCTCGAGTGGCGACGTTGAGGACACGCAGATCGTTGACGTGCTGCCACCGGGCCTGCGCTTCCAGCCGGGGTCGGTGCGCGTGTCGCGTGCGGCCGGGGCCTTCGACCTGGGCGCCGATCCGCAAGTGGCCGCCGACGGACGCACGCTCACCTTCGATACCGGCGATCTCGTGGCGGGCGAGCGCATCACGTTGCGCTACGTTGCCGAGATCACAATCGGCGCGCACGGCAAGGAGCTGGTGAATCGCGCGCAGGCGAAAGGGGCGGGCAACCTGGTCTCCAATCCCGCGAACGCGGTGATCCGGTTGCGTGAAGCGCTCAACCGCGACCGCTCGTTCATCCTCGGTCGCGTGGCCGATGGCGGCTGCGGTGCGGCACTCGGCGAGACCGTTGGCGTAGAAGGCGTGCGCGTCTATCTCGAGGACGGTCGCTACAGCCTGACCGACCAGGACGGCTTCTACCACTTCGAAGACGTCGCGCCGGGCGCGCACGTCGTGCAGCTCGATACCGCCACCGTTCCGGAAACGCTCGAAGCGGTGAGCTGTGGTTCGGCACGTCATGCAGGGCGTGCCTACTCGCAATTCGTCGACGTCCGCGGTGGCGCGCTCTGGCGCGCTGACTTCGCTCTGGCGACCCGCAAGCCGCCGGAAGGCATCGTGCGCCTGTCGGTCGAGCCGCAGGCCGGCGAGTCGACGGACTCGATCGCAATCCTGGCGACGGTAGCCGTCGAGGGCATCGCGGTAGGCAAGATGAAACTGCTGGCAATGTTGCCGCAGGGCTATAGCTACGTTGTGGACAGCGCGACGGTCGATGGCGACGCGCTGGTCGAGCCCGGTGTTGCTGAGGGCGTGCTGAGCTTTACGCTCGGCGAGAGCGGCGCGGCCCTTGAGCGGCACGTTTCGTTCACGGTTCGCAAGCCCTCGAACGTCATGGCTGACAGCACGCTCCGCTCGGTGGTGCTGTTCGACTCGCCGACGCAGACGGCGCAGAAAACGCCGGTGGTGGAGCTCGACATTGCGTCGGCCGATGCGCAGGCAGTCGCCGGTGAAGCTCGCACGCGCGGCGTCATGAACATGCTTTCCGCCGTGCGCCCGCGGGCCTCGCAGGCCCGGTTCGTCGACCCGGAGACGCTGGCGAACGAAGTGCCGAGCGTCGAGTCGCTGGCGCCTGGCATCGACTGGGTGCTGCCGCGTCCTGACTTCGCGCCGACCATCACCAGCTTGAAGGTGGCGATCCGCCATCTGCCAGGCCAGAGCGTCGAGCTGGCGGTCAACGGTGCGCCGGTGAACGCGCTCAACTTCTATGGCGCCAGCGAGAATCGCTCGGGCACCGTGGCGTTGAGCCTGTGGCGCGGTGTCGATATCCCGGAGGGACCGAGCGAGCTCACCGCGATCGTGCGCGATGCGGACGGCATCGAGGTCGATCGCCTGATCCGCCAGATTCACTACGCCGGCGGGCCGACG
>DATIEU010000157.1:0-3371 GCA_035455565.1 Steroidobacteraceae bacterium
CAACTTGTTTGTTCAGTAGCCCAGAGACGACCAGCGCCATCACCTCGCGTTCGCGCGGCGTCAGCGACTCATAGCAGTTCCGAATCGCGCCCATCTCCGCGTCGAGACGGAGTGCGGCGCGACTGCGATCGAGGGCAGCACGAATCGCGTTCACGAGCACATCATGCTTTAGGGGTTTGGTCAGGAACTCGACGGCTCCTGCTTTCATCGCCTGCACGGTCATCGGTATATCGCCGTGTCCGGTGATGAAGATGATCGGCATGTCCGTGCGCTCCGCGAGCTGGCGCTGCAGCTCGAGGCCGTTGAGACCTGGTAGGCTGACATCAAGCAACAGACAACACGGAACACGCACGCGCGGGCGTGAGAGGAAGTCCTGTCCGGAGGAAAACGTCTCGGCCTGCCAGCCTGCACCCTTGATTAGCAGCTCGAGCGATTCGCGCACGGAGACGTCGTCGTCGACGACGAAGACAATCGACGTGCGGTCCGGCATCGTGACGGTCTCGATTGAATGGGAGCCGATCGCCCAACAGCCAGTATATGGCGCACCTGTCGTGGTTCGCGTGCCCGGTATGGACATGTCTAGCTCATCCGAAGGGCCGCGTTTAGTGCATCCAGGAGGGCTGTCTCGCTGAACGGCTTGAACAGGCACTCGACGGCCCCATCCGCAAGGACGCGGCTTCGGATTGCTTTGTCGCCGCTGGCCGTGATGAAGACGATCGGTATCACCTGTCGACGACTTGCCAACTCCCGCTGAAGATCTGGACCAGACATTCCGGGCATCGCGACATCGAGGATCAGACACGTAGTCTGGTCAACGAAATCCGATGCCAGGAACGCCTCGGCGGACGAGAATGCCTGGGCGGCAAACCCGAACTGCCGCACCATGTCGGGAAGCGACTCACGCACGGACTCGTCGTCATCGACGATTGACACCAGTGAACGCGTGACCATCAGGCGGTCCTTAGCCGTGCATGTTCGTTATGCGCATGACGCGCGACTCTTCCCACATGGCCACAGAGTCCTCCAATCGCGTTGGAACCGTCCATTAGACTTTGGTATTGGTCGTCCTGCCGGGCGGCGCGCGCTCCGCATATCAGGACGCCGGGGCCTGCGGCAAGCCTCCGAGAATCTGCGCGGCGGCCGGAATGGAGAACGAGAACGTTGCGCCTGGCCCATCGTTCGGCTCTGCCCACAGGCGCCCGTGATGTTTCTCGATGATGGAGCGGCTCACAGAGAGCCCGATACCCATGCCCTCGACTTTGGTCGTGTAGAACGCATCGAACAGTTTGTTCATGTTCTCAACGTCGAGCCCTACGCCAGTATCCCGGACGGTCACGCGGACGCGATCATCGGCGTCCTGTGCGGTTTTGATCAGCAATTGTCGGGGACGATCATTGACGGTCCCCATCGCGTCCGAAGCGTTGCGAAGCAGGTTCAGAACCACCTGCTGGAGCTGGATACGATCCCCCGTGATCACCGGCAGATCGTTAGCGAACTCGGACTGAAGCACGACTCGATTTCTCTGAAGGTCGCTGATCGAGAGCGCAACGACCTCTCGTGTAACGTCGTTGATGTCGAGCGGTTCGAGCGTGAATTCCCTCCTGCTGAACAAGGCGCGTAAGCGTGTGATCACGTCCGACGCTCGATTGCCGTCGCGCAACGTACGCCTCGCAGTTTCGCGCGCGCCGTCCACGTCCGGAGGATCGGCGGCCAGCATCCGCAGACATGTGCCGGCGTTCGTGATGATGCCGGAAAGCGGCTGGTTCACCTCATGAGCGATCGAAGCCGTCAACGCACTCACGGTGGAGACTCGCGCGACATGAGCGAGCTCGGAGCGCGCCCGGTCCAAAGCCTCCTCAGCCACTTTGCTCTCGGTCACGTCCTGGAGGGCTCCGATGAACAGGGGCCGTCCGGAAACACGCTCGACGACGTGGGCCACTCCGCGCACATGCTTGATGGCGCCTGGACCGCTCGCGATGCGGAAAGCAAACGTGACGTTCTCGCCCGTCATGCCGCGCGCGATCACCGATTCAAACGACGGCAGGTCTTCAGGATGGATGATGTCTCGAATCCTCTGAACGGACACCTTGGATCCGGGTTCGAAGTCGAAGATCCGAAAGGCCTCCTCAGACCAGTTGTGATCGTCGCCGACCAGGTCGGTGATGAAGCTGCCCGTGTGGCTGAGTCGCTGTGCATCGGCGAAGCTGTCGTAGGCTCGCCTGAGTTCCGTTTCCGCGCGCTTTCGTTCGTCGATATCGATCAGCAGAATGTACCAGCGGACGATGTGCTCGTTCATGTCCCGAAGCGGAAACCCGCGAGATTGAAACCAACGGTAGATGCCATCAGAACGTCGAGCGCGTATTTCGAAGTCGAACGCATCGCCGGACGCGATCGAATGTGCAAAGAGCTCGACGACCCGTGGAAGATCCTCCGGATGCAACATGTCGCTGGTAGCCCAACGCTTCTGCTCCTCCAGCGTCCTGCCGAAATACTCGAGCATGGGGCGGTTCACGAATTCGACCTCGCCGGCGGAATCACAGGTGGCGACCAATCCCGGAATGCTGTCGACGATCAGGCGAAGCTCACGCTCGCTCTCGCGCAGGGCATCCTCGGCACGCTTGCGCTCGTCGATGTCGACCAAGACCACATACCATCGGCCAATAAGGCCGTTCGTGTCGCGCCAGGGAAGCCCACGGACCTGACACCAACGGTAGATGCCATCGAACCGCCGAATGCGTGCCTCGAAATCGTAGGGATCGCCTGCCGCGATCGCTTGGGCGAACACGGGGCCGATGCGAGGCAGATCGTCCACGTGAACGGTCCCATTCGTGCCCCACTGCTTCATCGCCTCTAGCGGCTGCCCGCAGTACTGGACGAGCTCATGGTTGACGACGGCGACTTCTCCCGAAGGTGTCAGGATGGCGACCAGGCCGGGAATGGTGTCCAGAATCAGACCTGACTCCCGTTCGTCCTGGGCTCGTTTGGCCGGTCGATGCTCCGTAGCGTCCGCCGTTGACAGCGTGTTGTCCGCGGCCAGTTCGTTCGTTCGCAGATCGACGCGTTCGCCACGGGGATTTCGCGTCGGGTTGTTGGTCATGGTGCACGCCTCCACGGTTAGCCGCACGTCCACCGTGTCGGCACAGGGTAGCGCATCGCCATGAAATCTGCGGTCTTCGACCGTCCTGTGCAGCCTCGCAGCCGCCTGCCAGATTGCGGCCGCCGCGAGTGGTAGCTCAGGCTTGGTCGGTTCGGTGTGTGGGTCTTGGTCAGGTCGGGGCCAGATCAGTCCTGTTCGGCGATAACTTGCGCCTGCGTTTTTCCGTACGGATAGAACTTCGCCTTATCGTCCTTCGTCCATGCCGTCCGCAGAT
>DATIEU010000158.1:0-13147 GCA_035455565.1 Steroidobacteraceae bacterium
TCTCACCCAGTTTCACCAGCCCGGATGACATCGCCTTCCTGTTCGCCGCCGATGCCGGCGTGTGGGTCGCGGTCTCGGCCGGCAACGATGGCCCGAATCCGGCGACCATCGGCTCGCCAACAGGCGTGCCGTGGGTGACCGCCACTGGTGCGATCGAGGACAACGAGAACTTCGGCACCGGTCTGCGCGTCAATGCGCCGGCCAGCATCGCGGCCACTTATGAAGGAATCGAAGGCGCGGGCCCGGTGACGCTCGCCGAGACGGGCGACATCACAGCGAGCGTGGTCCCCGCGGCACCGCTGAACGGCTGCACTGCAATCACCAACGGTGCCGCCCTCGCAGGCCAGATCGCACTCGTGATCCGCGGCGTGTGCAACTTCGACGTGAAGTACAACAACGCCGCCGCCGCCGGCGCGCGTGCCATCGTCGTCTACCAGGACGGCGCGGCGCCCGGCCGCTTCGACCCGTTCATCATGGCGGCGGACGGCACGACCATCCCCGGCATCATGATCGGCTTCGCCGATGGCGACCTGATCAACAGCACGGCGGCGGGCGCCACGGTCAACGGCACGCTGAGCCCGACGATCCAGATTCCGCGCAACAACCGCATCACCGGTTTCTCGTCGCGCGGACCGAACGTGGGCGCGCCCGACATCATCAAGCCCGACGTCGCGGCACCGGGCGTCAACATCATCGCGGGCGAGACGCTGTTCCCGAACGCCAATGCGGGCGGCGGTGAGTTCTTCCAGTTCCTGAGCGGCACGTCCATGGCGAGCCCGCACACGGCCGGCGTATTTGCGCTGCTCAAGCAGGCGCATCCCGACTGGTCGCCGGCCATCGCGCGTTCGGCGCTGATGACGACCGCGCGCAGCAACCTCAAGAAGTCGTTCGGCGACGCCAAGGCGGATCCCTTCGACATCGGCGCGGGCGTCATCGTGCCGCGTCAAGCTTTCGACCCGGGCCTCGCCTACGACGCCAACATCTTCGACTACGTCGCGTTCATGTGCGGCGCGGAGAACCAGGTGCAGATCTTCCCTGCGTCGCTGTGCCAGGCGTTGGTGGACGCGGGCTTCTCGCTCGATGCCAGCGAGCTCAACCTGCCTTCGATCGGCATCGCCGAGCTCATCGCCAGCGAGACGGTGACGCGCACGGTCACCAACGTGGGCAAGAACCGGGCGCGCTACGAAGTGTCGGTGAAGAAGCCTGCCGGCATCGACGTGCAGGTCTCGCCGCAAGTCCTGCGCCTGCGGCCGGGCGAGTCCGCGAGTTACGAGGTCACCTTCACGGTCAAGCGGCGCGCGACGCTCAACCAGTGGGTGTTCGGCTCGCTGGAGTGGTGCGGCGGCGATGACACCGTGCGCAGCCCGATCGCGGTACGTCCGGTCCCGCTCGCGGCTCCGGCCGAAGTACGCGCCGAAGGCACGCCGGGTTCGGTGAGCTTCGAGGTGTCGTTCGGCTACACCGGCGACTACGCCGTGAACGTGAACGGCCTCGCGCCGGGCACGCGCGCCACGGCTGACCTCGCGGATGGCGACGACGCGGCGTTCTTCTTCACCGTGCCGGCCGGCACCACGCTCGCCCGCTGGGCCATGTACGACGACGACGTCGGTGCACAGAACGACGTCGATCTGGTGCTGTTCCAGCAGGTCGGCACTAGCTTCGTGCCGATTGCCTCGAGCGGCGGCGGCAGCTCCGAAGAGGAGATCAATGTCGCGAATCCCGCGCCGGGCAACTACGCGATCCTGGCGATCGACTTTGCGACCGAGCCGGGACTCACGCCGATCGCGGTATTCAACTACAACCTGAACGGCACGGACGCGGGCAACACGACGCTCACGCTGCCGGCCAGCGCGGTCGCCGGCGCGACTGAGTCGGTGACGGTGGAATGGACCGGCCTGCCGGCAGATACGCGCAGCCTCGGCATTCTCAGTCACTCGGACGGCACAGCCACCATTGGCACGACCGAGCTGCTGATCAATACGCAGTAAGTCCACGTCAGGACGCAACGCCGCCTACGGATGATCAGTCCGTGGGCGGTTTTTTTTGGCTCATTGGTCCTGGAACGGCGGGCAGGGCAGCACGCGATAGCGATCCGTGTGATAGGTGTACGTGCGTCCGTGGTAGGAAAGCCTCAGCACGTGACCCTTGACGGGCACCGCCTTGTAGCTCTGCCCGGGTTGCGGACAACCCAGGCTCAGGTCCTGCCAGACAACCGGCTGGGCATCCGCTATGGAGATCTGATCCGCGGACACTCCGAGCCGTCGCGCGAGGTCGGTGCGCGCCAGCTCCTCCATGCGCTCGAGCGTCACCGGCACCTCCACTCTCGGCGTCGGCGCCTTCTCCTGCGCAAACTCGCCCATCTCGTTCTCACACACAAAGGCGCTGCGCTCCGCCATGTGCACCTGGTAAGTCTTGCCGTCATGGCGTAGCACCGCGAGGTGTCCCGGAGTGATCACCCGCATATAGCCGAAATCGGGCCGCGGACAGCCGAGACTCGAGTCCCGCCACTCGATCGGCGTGACGCTCAGCACTTCGACCTCCGCAGCCGGGTTGGCGAGGTGCTTGCGCAGTGTCTCGACGGCGAGCGTTGCGAGGTCCTCGGACGCCTCCGGTTTCGCGGCCGGCGTTTTGGTGGCCGGAGTCACGTCGGCCTCCCGGGCGTCATTGGCGCAGGCACTGGCGCTCGCGAGTGCCAGGGTCAGCAGGCAGCAGAGAATCGGTCGTTTCATCCTGTGCTCCATGGGGTGAATCGGTGCCGTGCACTTGGTTATCTTTGCAGGCTTGAAGTATCGGCATTCCTATCATGCGGGTAACGCGGGCGATGTGCTCAAGCACATCGTGCTCGTCGCGATCCTGCGCCGACTCACCGCCAAGCCGGGCGCGCTCTTTTTTCTCGATACCCATGCGGCTCGGGGTGTTTATGACCTCGGCGATGACACACGGCGCTCGGGCGAATCGGCCGCGGGTATCCTGCAGCTCGCGGCGACGCCAGATCCGCCGGAGTGCGTCGCTGACTATCTGCAGCTCGTGCGCACGCACGCCGGGAGCGACGATCGAGCGCAGCTCCCGCGTTCCTACCCGGGTTCGGGGCGCCTCGCGCAACTGATCCTGCGCCCGCAGGATCGCGCCGTGCTGTGCGAGCTCGAGCGCGCCGAGGCCGCCGCGTTGCGCAAGGTGATCGGCGCCGATCGCCGGTTTCGCATCGTGTACGGCGATGGTTACGCCGCGGTCCGTGCGCACGTGCCGCCGCCGGAGCGGCGCGGACTGGTGCTCATCGATCCGCCGTACGAGTCGCAGGAAGGCGAGTTCCCGCTGATCGAGCGTGCCTTGAGCGAGGGTCATGAGCGCTGGGCCACCGGCGTCTTCGCAATCTGGTATCCCATCAAACGCCGCGCGCCGGTCGACGGGTTTCACGCGCGCCTGCAGGCCAGTGGCGTACGCCGCATCCTGTGCGCCGAGCTCAGCCTGTACCCCGAAGATTCGCGCGTCGGTATGAATGGCAGCGGCATGATCATCGTCAACCCGCCGTTTCCACTCGAGCGCACGCTTCACGAGGCATTGCCTGCCCTGCATGCGGCGCTCGGCGGACGAGCGGGTTCCGGCTACACGTGTTCCTGGCTGGTCCCCGAGTAATCGTCACCGCCCGCCCGCGGCCAATTCCGGGTAGCGGAAGCAGTCGACCAGGTGATCGTTGACCATCCCGACCGCCTGCATGTGCGCGTAGATCACGGTCGAGCCCACGAAGCGGAAGCCACGCTGTTTCAGATCGCGTGACAGGGCGTCCGACTCGCGGCTGGTGGCGGGCACCTGTTTCGTCCGCCGATAACGGTGCTGGATCGGCGCACCGCCCACGAACGGCCACACGTACGCGTCGAAGCTGCCGAACTTCTCCTGTACCTCGAGGAAGCGCCGCGCGTTGTGGATGGCGGCCTCGATCTTCAGGCGGTTGCGGATGATCGCGGGATTCGTCATCAGGCGCGCGACGCTGCGCGCGTTGAGGCGCGCCACTCGCTCGGCGTCGAAATCGGCGAATGCGCGCCGGTAACCGTCGCGCTTGTTGAGCACGGTGGACCAGCTCAAGCCCGCCTGCGCCGCCTCGAGAATCAAGAACTCGAAGTGCCGCCGGTCATCATGCACCGGCACGCCCCATTCCTCGTCGTGATAGACATGGAAGACTTCCTTTAGCGCCCACGCACAGCGTCTTGGGTCCTCGCTCTGCTTGCGGGTGCGGTTTTCGCCGCTCATCGAACCCCCTGCCCTGATCGTCAGTCGAGTGCGCGCAGCCCGCGCGCTGCCACCGTATCGAGGCGCGTATTGGTCTGTGCCAGCACCGCGATGCTGCCGTGCGCCGCTGGCAGGATTACGCCGGAGTAACCGCGATCCGAGAAGCGCACTTCCTGGCCGACCGTTTCGGACGGCAGCAGCAACACCGTGATGGGACCCGAGTCCTCCTGGACGACCAGGTGCGGCACGAAGTGCCCACGGAACCAACAACTGCGCGCGTAGGTGACAGGGCCGAGCTCGAGCGTTCCGACGATACCCGCCGCACGCAGGATCGACGCGAGCTCCGCCGCGGACACTGCCGCGCCCTCGGTCGACCATGACTGCGGCTCATGCCGGGCATGGGCCATAACGTCCTCCGCGAGCGAAGTGCGCGGGAACGCGAACCACACCGCAAAGGCGGCGCCCACGGCCAGCAAGACGCCGGCCGCCAGCGCAAAGCGGCGTTGCGGTGCGAAAGGTGCCAGGAGCGGCAGGCGCCGTGGCCGCGCCGGCATCGCGACCCTGAGCGCCGCCAGGAGCTTGCGGTCGAGCGCGTCGATCTGGTTGGCAAATTCCCCGCAAGCCGGACACGTGCGCAGATGCGCCTCGACGTCCGGTCCACGCGACTTGGGCTCGGCGCCGACCGCGCGGCGGAATTCGAGACAGTTCATCGCGATCCACCCAGCGAGGCCTTGGCGGCATCGCTCGGTCCGGGCGCGATGATCTTGCGCAGCCGATTGCGTGCGCGAAACAGCCGCGTTAGCACCGCGCCCGCGGTCAAGCCCATGTGCGTGGCGATCTCCTCGGTCGTGTATCCCAGCAACACCTGCAACACCAGCGGCTCGCGGTAGTCGTCCTCCAGCTTGAAGATGGCGCGCCGCAGCTCTTCCAGCTCGCCATCGTCCTCGGCGGCCAGGAGCGGCTCCTCGCGCGCGATCAGGGCATCGACGTCCACCGTTACCAGGCGCTTGCGCTCGTAGAGCCGCGCATGCTCGCGCCGCACGATGGTGCAGAGCCACGCGCGCATGGCGTTCTCGTCCCGCAGCTCCTCCTGGGCCCGCCAGGCGCGCAACAGGGTTTCCTGCACGATGTCCTCCGCCACGGCACGGTCCCGGCTCAGCCAGAAGGCGAAGCGGTAGAGCTGCGGGCGCAGCGCCTCGCACAGGGCGCCGAACTCGCGCTGCCGCCGCTCACTCCCGTCGCTCAAGCGATTCATGTATAAAGACCGGCACCTGCACGCTGTCATTACAGCGCACGCAATCTAACCCAATAGCCCGGATGTGACCTCAGAGCCTCGTTGATACATGGGCGACTCGAACTCGGCGCCAGACCGTTATGGAGTGATGGGACATCCGATCGACCACAGCTGGTCGCCGTTCATCCATGGTCTGTTCGCCAAGCAAACGGGTCAGAACCTGAGCTACCGTCTGTTCGACGTCACGCCGGAAAAGTTCCGCTCGACCGCGCTGGAATTCTTCACCCATGGGGGTCGCGGGCTCAACATCACCGTGCCGCACAAGAGTGCGGCGGCCGAGCTGGTGAACCGGCTCACGCCGCGTGCCGAGCAGGCCGGCGCGGTCAATACCATCGCGATCGACGAGCAGAACGAGCTGCTCGGCGATAACACCGACGGCGCGGGCCTCCTGACGGACCTCACGGTGAATCTCCGCATCGAGCTGGCCGCGCGTCGCATCCTGCTCCTGGGCGCGGGCGGGGCCACACGTGGCGTTCTCGCCCCGCTGCTCGAGGCGCGACCCGCCCAGGTGGTGATCGCCAATCGCACCGCGGGGCGTGCGATGGAGCTGGCCGACGAATTCGTGGAACTTGGGCCCATCCATGGCTGCGGATTCGACGCACTGGCCGCCGAGCCTTTCGATCTCATCGTCAATGCGACCTCGGCCAGCCTGCATGGCGAAGTGCCGCTGGTGCCGGCGCGCATCATTGCCAGGCACACGGTGTGCTACGACATGGCCTACGGCAAAGGCGACACCAGCTTCACGCGCTGGGCGCGCGAGCACCACGCGCGCAGCGCCTACAAGGGCTGGGGCATGCTGGTCGAGCAGGCCGCCGAATCGTTCTACCTGTGGCGCGGCGTGCGGCCCGACACGCGCCCGATCCTCGAGGCACTCGCCGCGAACTAAGTGTGATTGAACTGGCGTGAATGCCGGCAGGGGGCGCCGTGTCCGGGAGGTCTTTTCAGGGACGCCGCAAGTACATCCCTGTAGGCTCCGACGAAAACATCCCTGTTTTCGACGGCCCTGAAAAGACCTCCCGAACCCGACACCCCAATCGTCAGGTCCAGGGACTCAACGCATTGTCACGAACTCTTCCGCGCTGGTGGGATGGATCGCCACGGTGTCGTCGAAATCCGCCTTGGTCGCGCCCATGCGCACCGCGACCGCGAAACCCTGCAGCATCTCGTCGGCGCCGACCCCGATGACGTGCAGTCCGACGATGCGCCGCTCGCGCCCGTGCGTCACCAGTTTCATTTCGACCCGCGGCTTGCGCGTAGTCATGGCGTGATACAGCGGGCAGAAGCTCGCGGTGAAGACCTCGATATCGCCGCCGTACTTCGTGCGGGCTTCTTCTTCCGTGCAGCCGAGCGTGCCGATCGGCGGGTGGCTGAAGACCACCGTCGGGATCAGGTTGTAGTCGAGACGGCGCTCGTCCTGTCCGCCGAACAACCGATCGCTCAACCGACGGCCTGCGGCGATCGCGACCGGCGTCAAGGCTTCACGCCCCGTGACGTCGCCGATGGCGTGAATGCCCTCGACGTTGGTGTTCTGGAAAGGATCGGTGACTACGAATCCTTCCGCATCGAGCGCGACCCCGCTGCGCCTCAGATCGAGGTCGACATTGGCTTCGCGACCGACGGCCCACAGCACGCAGTCGAAATCGCCGAGGCGGCGCCCGTCCGCGAGGCGCAACGCGAATGGGCCATCGCCTTCCAACGCCGCAGGCGCCGCGTCCGTGACCAGGCGCACGCCGGCAGCGTCCATTTCGCGCATCAGCGCGTCGCTCAGCATCGAGTCGAAGCTTCGCAGCATGCGGTCGCGCCGCAACACCACGGTCACTTCCGAGCCCAGCGCCTGGAAGACGCCGGACAGCTCCGCTGAGATGTAGCCGCTGCCCACCACCGCCACGCGCTGCGGGCGCGTTTCGAGCTCGAAGAAACCATCCGAGGTGATGCCACGTGCCGCGCCTGGGATCGCCGGCACCATCGGCTTGCCGCCCGTGGCAATGACGCTGCGCCCGGTGCGCAGGAGCCGGTCGCCGATGACGATTTCCCTGGGCGAGACGTACCGCGCACGGCCGCGAATCAGCGTCACGCCGCGCTTTTCGAGATTGCGCTCGTAGATGCCATTGAGCTTTTGCACATAGGCGTCCCGTTGCCGCTTGAGCGCCGCCCAGTCATGGCCGTTGATGCCGATATCGAAGCCGTAGTCGGCGGCGTCGTGCAGCGCCTCGGCCAGCGAGGCGGCATTCCACATGATCTTCTTGGGCACGCAGCCCACGTTCACGCAGGTGCCGCCGAGCCGGTGCGACTCGATCAGCGCGGTGCGGGCGCCGTATTCCGCGGCACGCTGCACACAAGCGAGTCCGCCGCTGCCGCCGCCGATGACGATGAGGTCGAAGGAATCGTTCATTCTGCTACCGCCTCGAATGATCGCGCGGCCGCCGGATCAGCCGGTGGCCCGGGCGCGGGTGCTGTTACAATTCCAGCAGTTTTCTCCCGTGCCGCAAAGTCATGCGCAATCCGTTGCTCGCCGATGAAGGTCTGCCCGCGTTCGATCTCGTCGGTCCGGACGATGCCGAGCCCGCGTTGCGCGCGCGGCTCGAAGACAATCGCCGCTGCCTGCAGGAGCTGCTGGCCGCGGAGCAGCACACGTTCGCCGGGCTGATCGAGCCGATCGAGATCATGCAGCACCGCATGAACCGCACCTGGTCGCCGGTGAGCCATCTGAATGCGGTCAAGAACAGCGAGCCGCTGCGGCGTGCCTACAACGCCTGCCTGCCGCTCATCAGCGAATACCAGACCGAGCTGGGCCAGAACGAGGCCCTGCAGCGCGCTTACCAGCAGATCCTCGACCGCGAGGCGAGCGCGCTCGATGCCGAGCAACGCAAGCTCCTCGAGAATGCGCTGCGCGACTTCCGCCTCGCCGGCGTGGCACTCGACCGTCCTCGCAAGGAGCGCTTCAAGGAGCTGATGCAGAAGCTCGCGCGCGAACAGGCGCTCTTCGAGGAGCACGTGCTCGACTCCGCCGCCGCCTGGTCGCGCTCCGTCACCGATACCAGCCTGCTGGCCGGCCTGCCGCAGGCCGTGATAGCGCGTGCCGCCGCGATCGCCCGCGAGCGGTCCACGGAGGGCTGGCTCCTCACACTCGATCAGCCGACATACCAGGCCGTTCTCACGCACGCGCACGATGCCGGCCTGCGCCGCGAGTTCTACGAAGCCTGGAATACACGGGCGTCCGATCGTTTCCCCAGGAGTGGCGACTGGAACAACGCACCAGTTATCGAAAACATCCTGCGCTGGCGCCACGAGGCAGCGCGCCTGCTCGATTTCGCGCACTACACCGAGTATTCCCTCGCCACCAAGATGGCGCGCTCGGCGGCCGAGGTGCGTGCATTTCTCGAGAGCCTCGCGCAACGCTGCGTGCCCGTGGCGCGGCGCGAGCTCAACGAGCTCGAGTCCTTCGCGGGACACCCGCTCGAAGCTTGGGACGTGCCCTACTATGCCGAGCGGCTGCAGCAGCGACGCTTCGCGATCTCCGATGAGGAGCTGCGGCCGTACTTCCCGCTGCCCCGCGTCCTGCAGGGCTTGTTCAAGGTGGCGCAGCGTCTGTACGGCATCAGCATGCTCGAGCGGCGCGACATCCCGGTGTGGGACGCGCACGTGCGCTACTTCGAGATCCATGACGCGCGCTCGGAACGCATCGGCGGGTTCTACTTCGATCCATACGCGCGCCCCGGCAAGCGCAGCGGCGCCTGGATGGACGAATGCCTGGGTCGTCTCGAGACTCCGGGCGAGCGCGTGCTGCCGGTTGCCTACCTGGTATGCAACCTGCTGCCGCCCACCGACGGGCAAGCGGCGCTCCTCAGCCACGACGAAGTGATCACGCTTTTCCACGAGTTCGGCCACGGGCTGCACCACCTGCTCACACGCGTGCGTTACCCGAGCGTCGCGGGCATCAACGGCGTGCCGTGGGATGCGGTGGAGTTGCCGAGCCAGTTCATGGAGAACTTCGCATGGAACCCCGAGGTCCTGGAGCTCATCTCCGGCCACGTCGCGAACGGCGCACACCTGCCGCGCGCCATGAGCGAGCGCCTGCTCGGCACGCGCACTTTCCACGCGGGACTGAGAACCGTGCGGCAGCTCGAGTTCGCGCTGTTCGACCTGCGGCTGCACAGCGAATACCAGCCCGAGCGTGGCGCACGCGTCGCGGAGATCCTGCAGGACGTACGGGCCCACGTGGCGGTGGTGCCGGTGCCGGAATTCAACCGCTTCGCGATGAGCTTCGGTCACATCTTTGCCGGCGGCTACGCGGCCGGGTATTACAGCTACAAGTGGGCCGAAGTGCTCGCGGCGGATGCGTTTGCGGCCTTCCAGGAGGGCGGCGTCTTCAATGCCGCGATCGCGCAGCGCTTCCTCGACGCGATCCTGTCGCGCGGCGGCAGCCGCGACGCGCTCGAGGCCTTCATCGAATTTCGCGGGCGCGAGCCCGACATCGCCCCGTTGCTCAGGCAGTTCGGGATCGCCGCATGAGGATGCTGGCGCTCCCCGCCCTGCTGCTCGTTGCGCTCGCGGCGCACGGGCAGACGGTCTACGTCACCGACAAGGTGCAGGCGGTCGTCTATGCGCAACCCAGCCTCGAAGGCAACCAGGTCCGCATCCTGGAAAGCGGTGACGCCGTCGAACTCGTGAGTCGCGAGGGCGACAACGCTCACATCCGCCTCGACGACGGCAGCGAAGGCTGGATCGCGGGGTCGTACCTCGTGGTCGATATCCCCGCGACGCGGCAGTTGCAGGCACTCACTGCCGAGAACGAGCGATTGCGCGCCAGCGCACGCACGGACTCGGCGGCGAGCGGTGAGCTCAAGGCGCTCAAGGACCGCAATGCGCAGCTGCAGGCGGACCTCGCGGCGGCCCAGCGCGATCTCGATGCCGTGCCGGCGAAGTCGGCTGCGCCCGCGGCAGCGCGCCCCGACGACGAGATCCCGGTTGAAACGTTGCGGCCCGCGAACCGCAGCCGCTTGTTCTCGATACTCGCGCTCGTGGCCGGTGCGGCCGCCGCGCTGGCGATCGGCTTCTGGTGGGGATACAGCACGCTGGAGCGGCGCGTGCGTCGCAAGTACGGCGGCCTCAAGGTTTACTGAGGGAATGCGGCTCGCGACGTGGAACGTGAACAGCCTGCGCGTGCGCATGCCACAGCTCCTCGGCTGGCTCGAGCGCAACCCGGTTGACATCATCGCCCTGCAGGAGCTGAAGCTCACCGACGACGAGTTTCCCGGGGCAGAGATCGAGCAGGCCGGTTGGCACGCGCTCTGCAACGGTCAGAAAACCTATAACGGCGTCGCCATCATGTCGCGCGGCCCGACGCCGGCGGATATCGTGCGCGACATTCCCGGGTTCGAGGACACGCAGCGGCGGGCGCTCGCCGCAACCTACGGCGATCTGCGCGTTATTGCGGTCTATGTCCCGAATGGCCAGCGGCTGGGCTCGGACCAGTACCTATACAAGCTGAAGTGGCTCGAAGCGCTGCGCGCCTGGCTTGCAGACGAGCTCAGGCGCCATGCGCAGCTCATCGTGCTCGGCGACTACAACATCGCCCCGGAGGATCGCGACGTGCACGATCCCGCGCTCTGGGCGAACTCGATTCACGTGAGCGAGCCCGAGCGAGCAGCGCTGCGGGCACTGTTGGCCCTCGGGCTCGAAGACCTGTTCCGTCGCTTCGAGCAACCGCCGGCCTCCTTCAGCTGGTGGGACTACCGTGCCGGTGCCTTTCGTCGCAATCGCGGCCTGCGCATCGACCTGATGCTGGCGAGCAAGGCGCTGGCGGAACGTTGCACGGCATCGAGCATCGATCGCGAGCCCCGCGGCTGGGAACGCCCCACCGATCACGCACCGGTGTTGGCAACCTTTACAGCTCCGCCGGTTATGTCGAATCCGTCACGTCCGTAAGGGAATCCCCGTCATAGTCTTTGCCGGCGATTGTGCCTAGACTGCGGCGCAATCAGGGGGACCGCACCTGAGTGCGGGCTGAGATGCTAAGGGCGCGACGCAACGACTACGACGTCAGCAACACTGTGCAGGTGAGCTCTGCGCCTGCCGTCTGCGAAGCCGTCGAACAACTCTTCCACGCTTCCTGGCCCGGCGCCTCGTTCGAGCGAGTCGCACAGGCGTTCGACGATCTGGAGCGCTTGTTTTCCGGGCGCATGCCGGGCTACCACGGTGTCGATACCGTCTATCACGATCGTCAGCACACGCTCGACATGACGCTCGCGATGGCCCGCCTCCTCGCGGGTCACGAGCACGAGCACGCGGGCGAAGCGCGCCTCGAGGCCGATCGCGCCACCATGGGCCTCGTCACGTCGCTGTTCCACGATGCCGGCTACATCCGCGAAACCACCGATCACGAGCATCGCAATGGCGCGGAGTTCACGCTCTTTCACGTGACGCGCAGCGCACGCTTCCTGGCGCGCTACCTGCCGACGCTCGGCATGGAAGACTGGGTGCCGGTAGCGACGCGCATCGTGCACTTCACCGGCTACGAAGTGCAGTTCGACCAGATCCACCTTGCCGACCCGCGCGATCGCACGGTCGGCCACCTGCTCGGCACCGCCGACCTGATCGCGCAGATGGCGGACCGGTGTTACCTGGAAAAATGTCGCGACCGTCTATATCCCGAGTTCGTGCTGGGCGGTGTCGCGGCGCCTTACGCGGAGGCCAGCGGTCTGCAGGTCCGCTACAGCTCGGGTCTCGACCTGCTGCGCCAGACGCCGCAATTCTTCGAGGAAGTGCGCAGCACCCGCCTCGATGGTGAGTTCGGCCGTGCCTACCGCTACATCGAGCCGCTGTTCAACGGCCACAACCCTTACCTCGAAGCCATCGAGCAGAACCTCGCCTATCTGCAAGAGATCCTGCGCAGCGAGAACTGGCCGCTCCTGCGGCGCAATCCGCCCTGCTTCACCTCGCAGGACGCGCCGCTGCAGAACATCCGCGCCCTGATGCTGGGGCATCTCAAGGACGTCTGGTCGAAACCCTAGCGGCCGCGACGCGCGCCGCGTTCACGCCAGCGCAGGCCCCGCGGCCGCATCGACGCTCGCCACATAGCGTCGATGGATCTCCGCAAGGCGTTCGAGCAGGCGTTCCTTGCCGAGGACGGCGCGATCCTCGAGCGCCGCGCGCAGCACTTCGACGGTCAGTTGACCCAGCGCGCGCTCCGCCACCGGTGCATAGCTCAGGTGCCAGGGTTCCGGTGCCACGCCGCCGCGGTCCGTGTGGTAAGGCCGGAAGAAACCATAGCGCTGCATGTTGGCATCGAGCCATGCCGTCAGGCGCGCGAACGGTCCGTCAGGCCCGTACTCGCTCGGCAGCAGTTTCGCGCCCTGGCCCTGAGGCAGCGCATGACGGTCCACGACGTCGACTTCCGTTCCCCAGTGATGGCGACTCGCGCCCGGCATGGCCGACCAGCACAACACGGCATCCACGAGCTCGCCCTCATTCAGCGCGGCGTGCTCGAGGCGGCGGCCCTGGCGATCGTAGAGCGTGCGCTCGCCGCGAAATTTCGCGTTCCAGATCCTGAGCTGCGATTCGAAATCGCGGAAGCTGCTCACGGGCATGAGATCGAATCCGGCGGCGGCCGCCGCCGACCGCCGGTCG
>DATIEU010000159.1:0-10843 GCA_035455565.1 Steroidobacteraceae bacterium
CATGCCCGATGTCCTGGCGCGGGGGAGCACCGCATGAAAGACACACGTCCGGAATCCGACCATCCCATCGACGAGCCCAGCAATGACGCGCTGGCTGCCCTGGTGCGCGCGGCAGGACCGCGCGCCATGCCGCAGGCGGAACAGATGGCGCGTGCCCGCGCCCGCGTTCATGCCGAATGGCGTGCGGGCGTTGCGAGTCAGCGTCGCGGCCGCCTGCAATGGCTTGCGGCGGCGGCCGCCGTGGTACTCGCGGCCGGCATCGGTTTCATTCTGTGGTCGCGCCCCGAGCCCGCGGTCCAGGTCGCGAAGGCGAGCCGCGTGAGCGGAGACGTCCAGGTGCACACCGGCGGCGGACCCGTCGCGTCACTGGAATCCGGTGCGCCCTTGCTCGTGGGGCAGGTCCTCGAGACCCCGGGCGATGCGCGCGCATTGCTGAGCTTCCCCGATGGAATGGAAGTACGAATCGATCGCACCTCGCGTGTGCAGGTGGACTCCCCGACGGCCTTGCGTCTGCTCGAGGGAACGCTCTACGTCGATACCCGCTCGGGCGGCGAAGCCGCGGCCGGGCTCGCCATCCATACTTATGCCGGCGTGGTGCGGCATGTCGGCACCCGTTTCGAGGTGCGCGTGGTCGCGGGCGACACGCGCGTACGCGTACGCGACGGCACGGCGCTGTTTACTGGCACCGACCACGCTGTAGTGCTCATCGCGTCGGGTCAACAGCTTTCGGTGAGCGACGGCCAGACGTCGCTGCTGCCCGGGCCCGGCGTGGCCGATGCGGCGTGGGAGTGGACCGGCGCGATCTCGCCCGCGTTCGACATCGAGGGTCGCTCGCTCTACGACTCGGTCGAATGGCTGGGTCGCGAGGCCGGTCTCGAGGTCGTCTACGCGAACGATTCCGTGCTCGCCCGCGCACAGACGGTTCGGGTGCACGGGAGCATCGAGGGCCTGGCGACACGCGACGCATTGGTGACGGTCCTGACCGGCAGCGGCTTCGCATTCGACCTCGGCCCTGAGCGGGTACGCATCCGCGCGGCTGAAGCCCGCTGAGTGCCCGCGTGCCCGTGTGCACCACGGCGAGTACCATGCCGTGGCATGCGCCGGATACGTGAATCCGTCGCGCTCTGCGTCCTGTCGCTGACCCTGCACATCGCGAGCGCGGCCGAGACGCACGCCGCGACACCCCTGAAAGGACGGCCCGTGGCCGAAGTGCTCCGCGAAGCCGCGGGTCCGGGGTTGCGCATTGTGTTCTCGGACGAGCTCGTGCCCGCTGACCTGCTCGTCGAATCGGAGCCGCTCGGGAGCGACAGCCTCGCCCGGCTCGACGAGATCCTGCGGCCGCACTCGCTGGCGCTGATGAAGCTCTCGCCCGGCACGTACGCGGTGACGCGCAAGAGCACCCAGCCCAGTCCGCCCACCGTCGCCCAGGGCCCGATCGAGGAGGTACGCGTTTTTTCGAGCCGCTTCACGCTCGAGAGTGCGCGCACGGAAGACCCCTTCGCACTGACCGCCGCCGAGATCGGCGAGCAGCCGGCACTGTTCGAAGATGCGTTGCGGAGCGTCCGCCGCTTTCCGGGCACGGCCGGCACGGGCCTCTCTTCGCGCAGTTTTGTGCGTGGCGGCACGTCCGATGAAAACCTGCTGTTGCTCGATGGCGTGACCTTGCACGATCCGTTTCACCTGCCGGGCCTGCCCGCCGACTTCAGTGCCGTCGATCCGGCCGTGCTCGGTCGCGTCGACTTCTATTCCGGCGTGCTACCGGTTGAATACGGCGAGCGCGCGAGCTCCGTGCTCGACATGCGCTTGCGTCCCGGCGCGGAAGCCCTGGCCGGTCGGGTCGTGCTCGGAACGATGAATGCTTCCGGGCTGCTCGAGGGGCCGCTGCCGCACGGCAGCGGCGACTGGCTCGCCTTCGTGCGGCGTTCGACCGTCGATCTGGTGGCGCGCGCCGTCGACCCCGATCTCGGCGAGCCGCGGCTATCGGACGCGCTCGGCCGCATTCGCTATGCCCTCAGTGCCCGCACCACGCTGACACTCGGCGGACTCGGCATGGATGACGATCTGCGCCTGACCGTGAATGACGGCGAGCAGATCACCTCGGCCGAATCCGATCGCGGCTACAGCTGGGTGGCGCTCGACCAGCAGTGGGGCGCCGCAACGGTGCGGACGCTGCTCGCGCATACCTCGTCGAGCGTCGACCGCACCGGCGATCTCACGGACAGCGTGGGCTCCGTCGGGCGCGTGCTCGATCAGCGCGAACTGAAGGTGACCGAGCTCAAGCAGGACTGGAACATGGCGCTCGCCGACAGCGGTGCGCTGCATTGGGGCGCCTCGATCCGCAGCGACAGCGCCGAGTACCACTACCAGCGTCAGACGAGTTACCCGGCCGAAATCGCCACGCTGTTCGATCGCGCACCGGCGGAGCAGTTCGCCGCGAGCGCGTCGCCGTCGCTGCGCCAATACGGCGCCTACCTCGGAATGGGCCGGATCCTGAGCTCGCGCTTCCGTTTCGATGGCGGGTTGCGTTGGTCGCTGGCCGATTACTCCACCGATCAGGAAGAGACGGCCTGGGATCCACGCATCGCGCTCATGTATCACTACTCGCCGGCCACGCGCCTGCGGGCGTCATGGGGACGAATGACGCAGATCTGGGGTGCCGACGAGCTGCCCGTCGCACGCAACCAGCTCGTGTTCGATCACAGCACACGCAGCACCATGACCGTGCTCGGCTTCGAGCACGACTTCGCAGGCGGCGCGACGCTGCGCGCCGAGCTCTATGAGAAGAAGACTCGCGACCCGCGGCCGCGTCTCGAGAACCTGCTCGACCCGGTGGCGCTGGTGCCGGAGCTGCTACCGGACGTGGTGCTGGTCGAGCCCGATTCGAGCCGCGCCACCGGATTCGATGTGCATCTCACGACGGACCTGGGTGAGCACAGCAATGGCTGGCTGAGCTATAGCTGGTCGCATGCCCGGGACAGCATCGACGGCCGCGAAGTCGCCCGTTCCTGGGATCAGCGACATTCGCTCGCCGCGGGTCTCGCGACCGATTGGCGTGCCTGGCAGTTCAGCGGTGTGCTGACGGTGCGCTCCGACTGGCCGGTGACGCCGGTCTCGACCACGGCCCCGCCGCCGGGCGTGGCGATCGGCGAACGCAACTCGGAACGCGAGGGGTTCTACATGACGGTCGATCTGAAGGCGGAGCGCAGCTTTCGCCTGCCTTTAGGGTCGCTGCGCCTGGTCGCGGAACTCACCAACGCGTTCAATCGCGACAATTTCTGTTGCACGGAGCTGGAGTACGACCGGCTGGCGGATGGCACGCTCATCGCGAGTCCGCAGAAGAAGTTCTGGCTGCCGGCGGTGCCTTACGTGTCGGTCGCGTGGGAGTTCTAGGCGGCGCTCACTTGCCGAGACTCTGGATGCGCACCACCGTCTGGCCCAAGTGGGTCGCGCCCAACGCATCGCGAAACCGCACCTGGATGCCGAACGGATAGAACTCGCCCTCCACCCATTCGCGTGCGGGGCTCCGGCCCGCCTCGGGCTTGAAGGCGATGCTGAGCGAGTAACAGCCGGTGCCTTCGCTATCCGTGCCCTCCCAGGTGGCTTCGCGCCCCCCTTCGAGCGTGAGGCCGTAGACGCTGCCGGCCGGCGAACAGAAGCGAAAGTCCTGTGCCTTGAGCCCGGTGACGGGCGCGCCGTCCGCCGCGCGCGCGACGGATACGAACAACTCGAGTCGGCTGCGCAGGTCGACGAACCTGGTCTCACCCGACACGGCTTCGACGATCAGACGCGTCATCGGCCACCTCCCGGTCCATTGGGCGCGGCGATGGTAGCAGCCGGCTCGACGTCGGTCACCGGCGCCACTAACGTCGCAGGCGGCGCCGCACCGCCGTCGCGAGGCGCTCGAGGTCGGCGAAGTCGTTGTAGACGTGCGGGCTCGCGCGCACGGCGTCGAACCCGGCACCGGCGTGCCGCACCTGGCGCACGTTGATGCGCGCCTCCTTTGCGAGCGCGGCGACCAGCTCGCCGGGATCGATGCCCGGCACCTCGAACGAGACGATGCCGGCCCACAACTCCGGGTGCGCGGAAGTGAGCACGCGCACGCCCTCGATGCGTTGCAGTTCCATGCGCAGGTACCACGCCAGCTCCCGAATGCGTGCCGCGATGCGTGCCGGAGTCACTTCCTGCTGCAAGGCGAGTGCGGGCGCGAGCGACTGCCAGAGCGGCGTGGCGTACGGATCCTCGTAGTTGAACTTGCGCAGCGCCGCGGGCCAGCGAGCGCGATGGTCCGTTTCGAGCGGTGCGTCCGGCGCGCCGAAGCGATCGACCGTGTCCCACTCGTACGGCGCGGCAATGGCAGCGGGCCACAGCCGAAAGCGCGCCGAATCGCCGAAATAGAGAAAGCCCGTGCCAGCCGGCCCATTGAGCCACTTGTGCAGGCTCGCGGCGTAGAAATCGCAGCCCAAGGTGCGAAGGTCGAGCGGCA
This sequence comes from Steroidobacteraceae bacterium, assembly GCA_035455565.1. Taxonomy (GTDB): domain Bacteria; phylum Pseudomonadota; class Gammaproteobacteria; order Steroidobacterales; family Steroidobacteraceae; genus DATBVX01. Next base: position 4,484 of record DATIEU010000159.1, read on the forward strand.
CCATGGCCACGGCCTGCGCGCCGTCCACCAGCGTGAGCACATTGCGTTGGCGCGCCAGGGCGCAGAGCTCCCGCACGGGCAGCACGGTGCCGTCGGTGTATTGCACGTGGCTGAAGCACATGAGGCGGGTGCGCTCGGTGATGGCGGCGGCGAACGCCTCGACCGCCTGCGCCGGCGCCGGCAGCGGCGTCGGCAAAGCCAGTTGATTCACCTTGAGCCCGCGTCGCTTCGCCTGCAGCAACCACGGATACACCGCCGCCGGATGGTCGTGCACGGTCGTGAGGATCTCGTCGCCGGGCGTGAAATCGAGCCCCGCCGCGACCATGTTGAGCGCCTCGGTCGCGCCCGAGGTGAGCGCGAGATCATCGGCGCCGGCGCCGAACAACTGACCGAGCGCACCGAGCAGCGCTCGCATGGCGTCGCCGCTGCAGTTCTCGCGCAGGTACGCATCGCGGTCGCGGCTCAGCGCTTCGCGTTGGCGGTATTCCTCGATCAGGACCGCGCGCAGTGTCGGCCCGTAGCTCGCGGTGTCGAGCCACGTGAGATCGCCCGCGACCAGGGGCTGAACCCGCAGCATGGACCACAACTCCCGCGAGGAGGTCGGAAATTCCTGCGCCCCGGCTTGAGCAAGCCACAGCGCGGCACCGCTCCCGACACCCACGGATCCCATAAATTCACGGCGAGTCAATGACATACGCATATCCCTAGTGACCGCGACCTCGGGGCCTATTTGAACCGGCCTCAAGACAGCTTGCAATAACAGACCGATTGGTCTTAAAGTGACTGCCATGAGCAAGGGTGAACAGACTCGCCAACGCATCCTGGAACGCGCCGCTCCGCTCCTGAACCGACACGGTTTCCAGAGCGCGCCGGTGTCCGAGATCATGCGCGTCACCGGCCTGCAGAAGGGCGGCCTCTACAATCATTTCGAGAGCAAGGAAGAGCTGGCGCTCGCTGCCTTCGACCTGCTGATGGAGCGCATCAATCGCAAGGTCATGGAAGTCCACCGCAGCCACGATTCGCCGCTCGCGCAACTGGTCGCGCACGTGCGGTTGATCGCGAGCGGCGGCACCGCGACCGAAGGCGGTTGCCCCATGGCAAACAGCATGGTGGAGAGCGATGACGCCAATCCTGCGCTGCGCTCGCGCGTCGCCCGCGTGCTGGAGCAGTGGCGCTGCCTGCTCACGCATACCGTCGCCAAGGGCATCGTGGCCGGCGAGATCCGCGCCGACGTGAATCCCGACGAAGTTGCCACGCGCATCATCTGCGGGCTCGAGGGTGGCCATTTGTTACGGCATTTCTATGACGAAGGGCGGTATCTCGAGCAGATGGGCCGGTTCTTAATTGAATACATCGAACGCGACCTGCGCGCCCGTAACTGACGGAATTTTTTTGCCCTTGGAAAGACCGATCGGTCTGAAGTGAGCGGCACATGAAGACAACGACCCGGCTGATGGCAGCGACGATGATTGCGGTCTCCTTCGGCATCGCGCTGGCATCCGGCCGCGCGGTGCTCCTCACCGGCGAGCGCGGTTCCGCACCGGGCAGCGCGCCGCAGGTGTACCAGGAGCTCACCGCGCAGATCAGCACCAACTGGCTCTCGCCGGTGAGCGCGCGCCGCAGCCTCGAGCAGCGCAACCAGGCGCTCGAACGCTGGGTGTCCGCGCGCGGCGGTTGGATACAGGTCGTCGACACCAGCAGCGAGCTGCGCACCCGCGGCGAGCTCGGCGAGCGCCTGCGCACGCCGTTTGCGCGCTTCGCACAGACGCTGCTCATTCATGTACCCGCCGAGCACGCGCCCGCCACTATCGCGCAGGCGCTCGAAGGGATCGACGTCACCGTGGCCTCGATCAGTGTGCCCCGCAGTCCGCAGCGCGGCGCGGCGCGCATCGAGTTCTGAGCGGCTACTTGAGCGGCTTGTAGGTCAGCCAGTCCGGGAACGACCAGCCCCAGCGGATTGCGCCGAGGCGGAGGGCGACAATCGCGAGCATGGCCAGCCAGCCTATGCTCGCCGCATCGAGGGGCGTCGTGGCACGCAGCGCGACGTGCAGCGCGCCGCCCAACAGGATCGGTGTCATGTAGAGCTCGCGGCGCATCAGGATGGTGGGCTGCCCGGTCAACAAGTCACGGATGAGACCGCCGCCGATACCGGTGATCACGCCCATCACCACCGCGATCCCCGGCTCGAATCCGAGCCGCAGAGTCTTTTCGATCGCGAGCACCGTGAAGAGCGCCGTGGCGATCGCATCCAGGTACAGGAACGCGCGCAGCGTGGCGCGAAAGCGCTGCTCGAAGAAAAAAGTCGCGACCGCTGCGAACGCCGCGGTGTACAGATAGCTGGATTCCTCGAGCCAGAAGAGCGGCTGGTCGAGCATGAGGTCGCGCAGCGTCCCGCCACCGACCGCGGTCACCACGCCGACGATCACGAAGCTCATTACGTCCATGTTCTGGCGGGCCGCCGCGAGCACGCCGGTGATTGCGAACACGACGACGCCGACGTGAAACAGCACGACGTCGACTGTCATGCGCGATCGTCCACGGGGCGGCCGTTGATCGGGAGCACGGTCAGGAGGTGGGCAACGGTTGATTGCCGAGCGGGCCACCGAGCTTGCGCAGCTCGTCGTGCACCTCGAGCCAGCCCACCCGTACGTCGTAGAACACGTGCGACGAGGGCTCGCGATCGATCGGGCCGGGCACACTGGCTCGGGCGATGTGCACCTCGCCAGGCCAGCGCTCCCCTTCGAAGAAGAGCGGACTGCCGCAGCGGCCGCAGAAGCCACGTCGCGCCCCCGCGGAAGAGCGATGCCATTTCAGCTCCGCGCCACTGACCAGCCGGAAATTATCGGAAGCGACCCCGAACCAGGTGACTACGGCCGCGCCATGCGCGCCGCGACACATCGTGCAGTGACAATGTGCACACCACTTCGTTGGCGGCGTGACCTCGAAGGTCACCGCGCCGCATAAGCACCCGCCCCGGATGAGTGTCGGTTCGGCCATGAGCCCTCAGCAGCAGCCCGTCGGGCCGTCGCGATAGCGACGCTCCTGCTCGTAGAGATAGAACGCCCGACGGCCGAGCGGTGTCGATCCCGCGTGATGTTCGCGGCAATGCTCGAGATAGCGCTCGTAAGCATCGTCGCCGCTCAGCGCACGCACGACCTGCCAGGTGCGTTTCGGCCACGTCAGCCAGCGACGCACGACGGACGAGCGAGTCATGACTGCGTCATCCGGGTCGGCACGTACGGCACCTCGGTGGCGATTGCCCGGCGCCGCCCCGAAAGATGCAGCGAACAGCTGCGCAGCATGTCGAGCACGATGATCCACACCAGCGCCAGGAAGAATGCCGTCAGCCAGGCGTCGAGTTGCTGGTTGAAAATGAGCTGTGGTGCAACCGCGGCGCGGTCGGGCGGCAAGGCGCCCGCCGCAAGCTTCGTGGCGAGATCATGCGCGGCGGCGAACAGCCCGACCTTGGGATCGTCGCTCGCGATCTTTTGCCAGGCGGCACTGGTGGTGACGATCACCAGCCAGGCGAGCGGCGCACCGCTCACCCATGCGTACCTGAGTCGCCCGGTGCGCACCAGGATCGCGGTAGCGACCGACAATGCGATGGCCGCGAGCAACTGGTTGGCGATGCCGAAGAGCGGCCAGAGGATGTTGATGCCGCCGTTGGGATCGATGACGCCGATGTAGAGAAAATACCCCCAGCCCGCGACCACCAGCGAGCTTGCGAGCACGACTGACGGATACCAGGAGGTACGGCCGAGCGGCTCCCACACCGCGCCCATCAGGTCCTGCATGATGAAGCGCGCCACGCGGGTGCCCGCATCGAGCGTGGTCAGGATGAAGATCGCCTCGAACATGATCGCGAAGTGGTACCACATTGCGAGCAGCCCCTGGCCGAACGCCGAACCGAAGATGCTCGCCATGCCGACCGCCAGTGACGGCGCGCCGCCGACACGCGCGAACAGCGTGTGCTCGCCCATCTCGGTGGCGAGCGCCTGCATCTGCTCCGCGGTCACCGGGAATCCCCAGCTCGTGATCGTGGCGACTGCCGTGGCGGGGTCGGCGCCGACCACGCCGGCCGCGGTATTGATGGCGAAGTAGACGCCGGGATCGAGCACGCACGCCGCGACCATCGCCATCACACCGACGAAGGACTCGAGCGCCATCGATCCGTAGCCGACCAGCGGGATGTCGGTCTCGCGCGCGAGCAGCTTGGGCGTCGTACCGGACGCGACCAGCGAATGGAACCCGGACACCGCGCCGCAGGCGAGCGTGATGAAGAGGAACGGAAAGAGCTTGCCGCTGAAGATCGGGCCCGTGCCGTCGATAAAGCGCGTGAGCGCAGGCATCTTCACTTCGGGGCTCAGCACGCAGATGGCGATCGCGAGCAGGAACACCGTGCCGAGCTTGATGAAGGTCGACAGGTAGTCGCGCGGCGCGAGCAACAGCCACACGGGCAGGATCGCGGCCACCAGGCCGTAGGCGATAATGAAGCCCGAAAGCGCCTTGCCATCCAGGTTGAACCAGGCGTGCCAGCCTGGATCGGCATCGACCCAGCGGCCACCCACCACCGCCAGCAATAGCAGCACGACGCCGAGTGCCGTGCCCTCGAGCACGCGGCCGGGCCGCAGGGTACGCAGATAGACGCCGACGATGAGCGCGATAGGAATGGTCGCGAACACGGTGAACGTCGACCACGGGCTGTGTGACATGGCCTTCACGACCACGAGGCCCAGCACCGCGATGAGTATGACGGCGATCGTCAGGGTGCCGATGAGCGCCGCGGTTCCGCCCACGCGTCCCAGCTCATCGCGCGCCATCTGCCCGAGGCTGCGCCCGTCGCGGCGCGTAGAGAAGAACATGATCAGCATGTCCTGCACGCAGCCACCGAGCACGGCGCCCACCAGCAGCCAGAGCGTCCCCGGCAGATACCCGAATTGCGCCGCCAGCGTCGGCCCGACCAGCGGGCCCGCACCGGCAATCGCCGCGAAATGATGGCCGAACACGATCCAGCGGTGCGTCGGCACGAAATCGCGGCCGTTGTTGAGCCGTTCGGCGGGCGTGGCGCGGGTGGCATCGAGCGTGAGCACGCGCGCCGCGATCCAGCCGCAATAGAAACGGTAGGCGATGAGGTAGACGCACGCCGCCGCAACCACGAACCACAGCGCGTTGATGCTCTCGCCGCGATTGAGCGCGATGCCGCCGAGAGCCGCGGCGCCGGCCACGGCGAGCGCGCCCCAACCCAGGACTCTCAGGACTCGATTCATGACCGGCGGCGATCCTCGCGGCGACTGCGCGGCATTCTGCACACCCGCGCGCGCCCTGCCAACGGCGTCACGCCGGGACGAATGACTGGCCCTGCATGACGATAGTCTCGGCACGCGTCGTGAGGCGTCATTTGTGACCCGGAACCCTGAACTTGCAGGGTTTCCGCAGTGTGTGCGCTCGTTGCAGGAGCGCCCGCGTTCGTGCGAACTTCCCCCACGCGCCGCGACCAAAGCAGGCGGCGCCATCACCACGCGCCCTCCAGGGAGCACACATGGCGGTCGAATTCACCATCAACGGGCAGCGCGCGACGTTCGGCGGCGATGAGTCGATGCCGCTGCTCTGGTACCTGCGCGATCACGCGCAGCTGACGGGCACCAAGTTCGGGTGTGGCATCGGTGCGTGTGGGGCCTGCACGGTGCACGTGAACGGCACGGCGATGCGCTCGTGCATTACGCCTGTTGCGACGGTTGCCGGAAAGAGCGTCACCACGATCGAAGGCCTGGCGCAGGGCGAGAAGCTGCATCCCGTGCAGCGCGCCTGGATCGAAGAGGATGTGCCGCAATGCGGCTACTGCCAGGCGGGACAGATCATGGCGGCCGTGGATCTGCTGAAGCGCACGCCCGACCCGAGCGCCGCTGATGTCAACTCCATCACCAATCTCTGTCGTTGCGGCACGTACGTGCGCATCCGCAAGGCCATCCGCCGCGCCGCGACGCTCCTGAAAGAGGAGGGCCGGGCGTGAGCGCCGTGCTGTCGCGACGCACGTTCCTGCAGGTCTCATCTACCGCGCTCGGCGGTCTGCTCGTGGGCGCGCACTGGCCCGCGCTTGCCGCACAACGTGCCGCAGGCCCGGTCGAGCTCGGCGCTTTCGTGCGCGTGGAGCCCGATGGCCGCATCGTTATCGGCGCGCGCGGTTGCGAGATCGGCCAGGGCGTGAAGACCTCGCTCCCGATGCTGATCGCCGAGGAACTCGACGTCGCGTGGTCGCAAGTCGAGGTGGAGCAGCTTCCGTACGGCATCGTCGCGAGCCCGGAGCCGCCGGGACTCGCGTCGAAATACGGGCCGCAGGGCGCGGGCGGCAGCACCAGCATT